>JAPJRA010000298.1 GCA_030824835.1 Geminicoccaceae bacterium
GCACATTGTTCCGTGGGGTCCATCTCCTCGAGCTGCACGATGGTGGCAGCATGACGCCGCCGAGCGACGTTCTCGTCGATGGCGACCGTATCGTCGCCGTCGGCGCCCGAGGCGGGGTTGCGGCCGACCCGGCGGCGCACGTCGTCGACGGGCACGGCAAGCTGTTGATGTCGGGGCTGATCAACGCTCATTTCCACTCGTCGGTTAACCACATGAAGGGCAGGCTCGACAGCCTGCCGCTTGAGATCTTCATGCTGTACGAGTCGCCGGCGCTCGAAGCGCTGCGGCCGACGCCACGCGAGGCCTATGTCCGCACCCAACTCGCCTGCGCGGAGATGCTCAGATCCGGCGTGACGGCGGTGCAGGACGACGCCTTCTTCGTGCCGCATCCGACACCGGACATCATCGATGCCGTCATGCAGGCCTACGCCGACTGCGGCATGCGTGCGACCCTGGCACTGGACGAGCCCAATGTCGCGGAGCTGGACAAGCTGCCGTTCCTGGCCGAGCTGCTGCCGACGGAGATGCGGGCGCAGCTCGCGGCGCCGCGACCATTCGGGGCGCCGGACCTGCTGGACGCCTATCGCCATCTGATCGGGCGCTGGCACGGCGCCGAGCAGGGCCGTCTGCGCGCGGCCGTCTCGTGCTCGGCGCCGCAGCGTGTATCGATCGACTATTTCCATGCGCTCGACGAGTTGAGCCGGTCGCATGACCTGCCCTTCTACGCGCATATGCTCGAGACCAAGCTGCAGCGCGTGCTCGGCGACGAGCGCTTCGGCGGCCGCTCGCTGGTCCGCTACGTGGCGGAGCAGGGGCTGCTCTCCGCGCGGATGAACATCATCCATGCGATCTGGGTCGACGACGACGATCTCGACCTGATCGCCGCCGCCGGCGCGGTGATTGCACACAATCCGATCAGCAATCTGCGCCTTGGCAGCGGCGTGATGCCGTTTCGGCGCATTCGCGACCGTGGAATCCCGATCTGCCTCGGCACGGATGAGGCGATTGCGGACGATGCGGTCAATATGTGGGCGGTGGCCAAGATGGCCGGCCTGATCCACAACATCACCACCCCGAACTATGAACGCTGGCCGCGCGCGCACGAGATACTGGACTGCCTGCTGCGCGGCGGGGCCCGGGCCATGCATTGCCCGGACGAACTCGGCGCAATCGAGCCCGGCCGCATGGCCGACCTGACGCTGATCGACCTCGACACGCTGGCGTTCACGCCGCTCAACGGGCTGCACCGACAGCTGGTCTATTGCGAGAATGGCGGCTCCGTCGTGGCGACCATGGTGGCCGGCCGCATGGTCTTCACCGACGGTTGCCTCACCACCGTCGACGAGACGGCGCTGCGGGCGGAAGCCAGGGAGCTGTTCGCGCGGCGCCGCCACAGCCTCGAGCAAGCCGCGGGCAGTGCCGAGCGCTGGCTGCCCTACTACCGCGCCATGTACGCCAAGGCCGCCGGCCGCGAGGTTGGCATGAACCGCTGGGTCGGCAGCGCCGCACTCGTAAATCGGGATTGAAGCAATGCTTCCCACACATGGCCGCTATGGCTACTCGCCCATACACGATAGAGAGAAATACACGTGGCCGAACGGCAAGAGACTGGCCGTCTATTTTGCCGTTGGCATTGAGGAGTATATCTTCGGCGAGGGACTCACCGAAGATATCCTGCCCGGCGCCTCGCAGCCGGATCTGGTCAATACCTCCTGGCGTGACTATGGCAATCGCGTGGGCTGCTTTCGATTGTTCGACCGCTTGGCGGCGATGGGAATAGCCCCGGCGGTTCTGCTCAACACGGCCGTCTATGATCATGCACCGGCCGTCATCGCGGCAGCCCGCGCCATCGGGGCCGAACTCGTGGCGCATGGGGTGACCAACTCGCATTCCTTGGCATCCATGAATCCTCAGGAAGAGGCCGCCTACATCCGATCGGTGGCTGAGCGTATCGCAATCGAGGAAGGTCACCGGCCCATGGGCTGGTCCAGCCCCTGGCTGGCGCACACGCCGTCCACCCTCGATCTGCTGGCGGCCGAAGGCTTCGGCTACATCGCCGATTTCCGGCTGGACGATCAGCCCGTGTGGCTGGCTACTCGGACGGGCAAGCTGCTGGCCGTGCCTTATGCCTTGGAGCTGAACGACAGCTCGACCGTCATCGGGCGTCAGGCGAGCGCGCGGGAATTCGCGGAGATGATCATCGACGAGTTCGACGAGATGCTCCTGTCGGCACGGCACGAACCGCTGGTGATGAGCGTCGTGCTGCACTCGTTCATTTCGGGGCAGCCTTTTCGCCTGCGGGCGTTGACCCGTGCCCTCGAGCACATCGCGGCGCGTCGCGACGACATCTGGATCACCCGGCCCGGGGACATCGCAACGTGGATCGGCCGAGCGCCGGGTCTTGCCGCCTGAGGGGGCGCAGCCGCTTCGTTTCGGGAGAGTCGCGGGCCTGATGCCGGTATCGTTGCCGGAGTCCGCCCCGGAAACGGCTCGTGCTCTGTCGACGACCCCGACCGCGATAGCTGCTGCCCGGTGCCGAGCGGCGGCGGCCACGCGCCATCCGCTCGGCGTGCGGCCGTCAGCCCGGCAGTACCGAGCAGGTCTGCGTCCACGGCGTGCATTGTAGAGGTATGTGATGTGGCATGGTCGGATCAGTTACCTCGAACTCCAGCGTGATACGACGAAAGAACTTTGCCGGCAACGAGCTGTCAACGGACCGGAAGTATTCGGACAGATCGAAGGTCATGCGGTATCGACCGGCGACCAATTCTTGTCCTGAAATCAACGGCCCTGTCTCCGGACGTCCATTTGGGCCCGTCAGCACGGTCTTGAGCAGCTTTTCCTCATCGCCGAGCCCGAAATAAAGCTCTGCCTTGACCTTGTCCGCCGGCCTGCCCGAGTAGAGGTCGAGGACGTGGATGGTGATTCGGCCGCCAGGAGCTTCCTCGGCTTTGGCCGCGTGGCTGGTCATCGCCGCCGCGATGCCTGCGGCAGCTACGGTTGTGAGAGCATCACGGCGCGTCTGCATTTCGTCGGACATGTTATCAATCCTCTCGGTCACCGAGTCAGCTGCCACGATAGCTCATGAAGCTCCAGGGCGAGAAATAAAGCGGGACATGGTAAGATTGCGTCGCATCGAAGATGGCGATGCGTACCGGCACAGTATCCAAATAGGCCGGATTGCTTAGACTGACTCCAGTTCTATGGTAATATTCTTGAACGTAGAACAGCAGCTCATATCGCCCGACGGCCATTGTCTCTGCCGTGAGCAGCCTTTCCGTCACCCGACCATTGTCGTCGGCATGCAGTGTCTTGATGAGCTTCCAGCTATCGCCTTCCTGCCTCGAGAAGTCGATCCGGATGCCGGCGGCTTGCTTGCCAAGATAGGTGTCTAGCGCATGGGTGCTCAACTTGGCCGGCGGCGATTGCTGGGCGGAAGCGCTATTGGCGGCGAGTACGCCGACACCCGCAAACGCGCTCGTCTTCAGCAGATCGCGTCGATTGCGCTCCTGAAGCATGTTCGGTTCCTTTTTTGTCCTGAACGAGATGTTGTCGACAATCAGAATCCTTCTTGAGCACATTTCATGCCAATTATGTCGAAAATAGGGAGCGGCATTGCTCGCGAACGCGCCAATGGCATAACCTGCTGTTCCAACGGGATAAGATTTCTGCTGAGGATGGCGAGTGGTACTGCGCCTCTCGATCCATGGTGGGCCTGTCTTGCCCGAGCCGGCCGCGGGAGATGCCGCTGCTGCACATGGCGTAGGCATCATGCCTAATTTTATGTCTACAATTTACTTCTTGCATGTCGACAAAATTGGCGTATGTTTTCAACGAGGAGGTACTCGTGAAACTCCTTGTTGTCGGCTCGAATAACCGTTCAGCCGAAGCTCGGCGTTCTGTTGCCGAGACAAGTCGAATCATCTCGCCCAGGGCCGAGAACGGCCGTTGCTGCAAGGTTACGCCAACCCTTTGACGTCTGCTTGACTTTCAATCAGGCAGCCTCTGCTGATATATCGATGCAACCCGCGTCCCGCTGTTGCCGCGCCACAATGGCAGCCCTGGCCCAATCAACGTCATCCCGTCCTCGAGGAACGCGTCAGATGCCCCGTACCCTTCGCTCGCTCGCGGCCGCCGCTGCCGCGCTCTGTCTCGCCCAACCGGCCTTGGCCACCGACGTGCGCTGGCTCACCCAGACGCAACAGCAGAACGCCCAGTTCCCGGTGGAAGGCGCGGCGATCGAGGCGGCAACGGCCGCCGGCTTTGCCGTCAACCGCAACGAGTTTCAGGTCCTCGGCCTGAACCTCGCGGACGCGCTGCGCATGGCGAGCACCGGCACCTTCCAGATCGTCACCGCCCAGGTCGGCAGCGCGGCCAAGGACGATCCGTTCCTCGAGGGCATCGACCTGATAGGCGTCTCGACGGACATGGCCGAGCTCAAGACCGCGGTCGACGCCTATCGCGATGCCTTCAACGCCCGGCTGGCGCAGCGCTTCGGCGTCAAGGCGCTGGCGATTTGGCCCTTCGGCCCGCAGGTGTTCTTCTGCAAGAACGATGTCTCCGGCCTCGACAGCCTCAAGGGGCTGAAGGTGCGCTCGTTCACCGCCTCCATGTCCGAGATGCTGGCCGAGCTCGGCGCCACGCCGGTCACGCTCAGCTTCCCGGAGGTTTATCCGGCCTTGCAGCGGGGCGTCGCCTCCTGTGGTGTGACCTCGCCCACCTCGGCCAATACCGGCAAGTGGCCGGAAGTCACCAGTCACGTCTATCCGCTGGCGGTCTCCGGCTCGGTCCAGGCCCATCTCGTCAATCTCGACTGGTTCAATGGTCTGTCGGCGGAGGAGCAGGCGGCGCTGACCAAGGTCATGTCCGACATGGAAGCCCGGCTCTGGGAGCTCGCCACCACGACGAACGACACCGCGCTCGCCTGCACCACCGGCGGCGACTGTCCCGCGGGCGGTCTCTATACCGCCTATGACCTGACGCTGGTCCCCGTCGGCGAGGCCGACAAGATGCGCGTGACCGACATCGCCAGGACTAAGATCCTGCCGGAATGGGCCGGGCGCTGCGCCACGACCTTCCCGGACTGCGTCAAGGTCTGGAACGAGACGATCGGGGCCGCCCGCGGCCTGACCATCGAATGAGCCTGAGTGGGGGAATGACCATGCCACCGCCCCCCGCGCTGCGGGCGCTCGACCTCGTCGCCACCGTCCTCGCGCTCCTTGCCGGGGCCACGGTCGTGATCCTCGCGCTGCTGATCGTGTTCGACATCGTCGCCCGCAGCCTGTTCCGCTTTTCCGTCCAGGGCACGGACGAGCTCGGCGGCTACACCTTGGCGCTGATCGGCTCGCTCGGTCTCGCCTACACCCTGGTCAAGCGTGGGCATCCGCGCATCGATATCGGCTTTCGCTTCTTCCCGCCCCGGATGCGCCAGGTCCTGCACGTGGTGGCGCTCGCCACCCTTGCTGGCTTCGCGCTCTTCATGAGCCAGCATGCGATCGGGGAGTTCGACGGCACGCTGGCCTTCGGCACGGT
>JAPJRA010000299.1 GCA_030824835.1 Geminicoccaceae bacterium
AGCCATGGCTGTCGACGATCCCGGTCGTGGGTGACCATAGCGCGCCCGAGCAGCGCAGCGCCGGCTCCAGCGCCATCGCCCGTGCGGCGGTCCACGGCTCCAGATCGGGCATCCCCAGCGCAAGAGCGTTGGTGCGAATGGCCTCCAGGCGCGCTAGCTGGGCCTCGCTGGTGGCGACGATGAGCTTGCCGCAGCGGGAGTGCGCGACGCCGCGCTCGGCGCAGTAGCGGTAGAGGAACTGCTTGCCCTCGATGCAGTAGCAGGCCTTCCGGCTGCCGGTCGCATAGTAGATCCCGGCGTGGATCACCTCGCTGTTGCGCGAGCTGGTCTCGGTGCCGATGGCCTCCGCCTGCTCCAGGACGATGACCTCAAGACCAGCCAGCGCCAGCCGGCGGGCGCAGGCGAGCCCGACAACCCCGGCCCCGATGACGACGCAGTCGACCCTTTCCATGGTCGGGTCAGCGCCCGAGGGCGCGGTCGAGGTCGATCTCGGCGATGCCGAGGCTGCGGCCGGCGGCCAGGATGTCGGCCAGGCTCTTGTCGTCGATCGGCACGCCATCGGCCATGCGACGCTCCCGTGCCCGTGCCTCCGGCTCTCCCGGCAGCAGGATCTCCTCACAACCAGGCACGCGCGGTGCCGCCTTGACCCAGGCACCGACCGCCGCCGTTTCCTCTGCGATGTGCGTCCGGTCGCCCAAGGCCCCAACATCGACGATGAAGGACAGCATGCTGTTGAGGATGCCGTCCTGGCGTACATGGTGCGGGGCGATCGTCGTGCCGCCGGTGACCGCTGCACCCAGCACCTCGCTGAGGATCGCCATGCCCGAGCCCTTGTGCGCGCCGAACGCCAGCAGCGCACCGCGGCGGGTGTCGACGTAGGTCGTCGGGTCGGTGGTCGGGTTGCCGTGCTCGTCGATCAGCACGCCTTCGGGTACCGGCACGCCTTTGTTGCGGGCGACGCGCGCCTTGCCGAAGGCGATGGCACTGGTCGCCATGTCGAGCAGCATTTGTGGCGTACCATCGGCGTCCGGCACCGCTGCAGCAAACGGGTTGGTGCCCAGACGAGCGTCGGCGCAGCCGAACGGCGCCTGCAGGGGTGCGTGGTCGGCGACATTGACGAAATGGACCGAAATCATACCCGCGGCGGCGCATTGCTCGGCCCAATGCCCGATCCGGCCGATATGAGCACTGTTGCGTAGGGCCACGACAACGGAACCCTGCTGTCTGGCGCGCTCGATGCCGAGGCGCATGGCCTCCTTGGCCATGGCTTGGCCGAAACCGCGTTTGGCGTCGAGCACCAGCACCCCGCCATTGTCGGCCACCAGCTCCAGCGACTGGTCGGGCACGAGCAGCCCAGCGTGCAGCAGGCGCACGTAGTCCGGCAACATGCCGACACCGTGACTATCGTGCCCGGAAAGATTGGCGGCTACCAGGTGATCGGCCACAGCCTGTGCCTCGGTGGCACTGCTACCCATGGCGCGGACGATGAGTGTCACCAGTGCATGGAGCCGGTCGGCGGCGAGATTCGGCATGATTTTTTGGCCCGGTTACGACGCCACGGCTGACGCCGGCCTTCGCTGCTACCAGAGCGCTTGGCCCGCGAGAAGTGCCTCGAAGGCAAGTCAGCCGGGCAGGCCGCGCGCACGCCGTTCGGCGACAAAGGCCGCATGCGTCGGCCCGATCGCCGCGAGCAGCGCAGGGTGCAGCGCGTGCCCGGCGGCCAGGAGGCCCTGGTGGATCGGGTCCGGCTGGTTCAGGTGGATCGGCCCGCCGAAGGCGTCGGTGAGCACGGCGCCAGCCTCGGCCAGCAGCAGGACCGCCGCCGCGATGTCCCAATCGTGCGTTCGCCGCCAGGACAGATAGCCGTCGAAGCGGCCGGCCGCGACCAGTGCCAGCTTGTAGGCGAGCGACCCCAGGGAACTCATCCGTGCACTGGGCAGGAGTTGCGCGAAGCCGCGCCGCCTGGTCTCGAACTTGCTGGCGACAATGCGTGCCTCGAGCAGGCTGTCGACGTCGCTTGCCTGGAGGCGCGTGCCGTTCAGATACGCACCCTCGCCGACCCTGGCCTCGAACAGCTCGTCGGTCGCCGGATTGAGCACGAAGCCGAGGACCGGGAGATTGTCGACGAGCAGCGCCACACTGATCGTGAACTCGGCAACACCCTCGGCGAACGATCGGGTACCATCGATCGGGTCGACGACCCACACCCGCCGTCGCTGCAGGCGGATGCGGTCATCCTCCGTCTCTTCCGACAGCCAGCCGTCGGTCGCGTGGTCGCGGCGCAGTGTGGCGTGGAGATAGCGGTCGACGGCAAGATCGGCCTCGGTGACGATCTGGCCGGGGCTCTTCTCCCATCGCTCGTACGCCTGGCGAAAGTACCGCATCGCGATTCGGCCGGCCTCAATGACCGCGGAGCGTGCATGCTCAAGCTCCCTGTCCGGCATGGCGGTCACCTGTGGGCCGCGGTGCGGCGCCCGATGACGTCGCTAGCGGTATGCTCCGCCAGCACGGCATCGGTCGCAGGGGCGCCTGCCTTGCGGGCGGCGGCCAGGGCGATATCGAGGGGCTCATCCTGATCCATAAACGACATCTAGTCGGGTATGGCGGCAAGAAAAAGTCGTGGCGGTGGCATGGCGGAGGTCAGCCACGGCCGAAATGCCGGAAGGTCGCATCCAGCAACGCGCGCATGCGAGCCTGCCGGCGCAGGTCGCGGTGATAGCCGACCCAGGTGTCGCGGCCGGGCGGGGCCTCGCCGAGATCAATCGTCTCCACGCCCGGATGGCGGTCACCCAGGAGACGGGGCAGCACGGCCAGCCCGGCCCCGGCAGCACAGGCTTGCAGCTGCGCGTCGCGGTTGTTGCTGCGGAAGGCGATGCGGGCATTGGGCAGCATGCGCTGCAGCCAGGCGATGTCGGGCAAACCGCCGAACGCCGTGTCCATCGTCACCAGCGCGCATCCGTCTCCGTCGCCAGCGCGGGGGCGAGCGATGCCGGGCGCAGCGTAGAGGGCATAGTCGACGTGCACAAGCTTGCGCTGGATGACCTCGGCCTCCTCAAATGGCCTGATCCGGAACACCAGGTCCGCCTCGCGTCGGGCAAGGCTGAACAGGCGGGAGTCCGTCACGAGCTCGATGGTGACGCCCGGGTGGGAGCGGGTGAACAACGCGAACAGCGGCGTCAGCACGTGGGCCCCGAACCAGTCCGAGGCAGACACCCGCAGCATGCCTTGAAGCTCCTGGCCCTGGCCGGCGAGCTGGCGCTGCAGGGCCACGGCCTCCTCCTCGATCCGCTCGGCATGGGCAAGGGCAGCCGCGCCCTCGTCGGTGAGCACGAAGCCCATGCTGGTGCGCTGGAACAGGGTCTGCCCGAGAGCGGTCTCGAGCGCCCGCAGACGCCGGCCCATGGTCGGCTGCGTCTGCCCCAACTGGTGCGCCGCCGCGCCTAGCGTGCCTGCCCGCGCGATGGCCAAAAACACCTTGAGGTCACTCCAGTCCATCGATAGCCAAACAAAAATGCATGATCCGCGGACAAATCCTTGGATGTCCAAACGGATAAAAAGAGCTCAATTGTCGACTGTCAACTCATGGCAGGACCATTCCCATGCAAGCTTTGGTCGTGGAGAAGGCGGGCAACCCGCTGATGTCGGTGCAAGTGCCCAGGCCGATCCCTCTCGAGGGTCAGGCGCTGGTGCGGATCACGTCCAGCGGAGTCAATCCGCTTGATATCAAGATCAGCCAGGGCAACGCCGCCCATGCGCGGCAGCCGCTGCCGGCCATTCTCGGCATCGACATGGCCGGCGTCGTCGAGGCGCTGGGGCCGGGCGTGACCCGGATCGCGCCCGGCGACGAGGTGTACGGCATGGTGGGCGGAGTGGGCGGCATGCAGGGGACCCTAGCCGAGTACGTTGCGGTGGACGTGGCGCTGCTGGCCCGCAAGCCGGCGAACCTCACCATGCGCGAGGCTGCGTCCCTGCCGCTGGCCGTGATCACCGCATGGGAGGGTCTGGTCGATCGTGCCCAAGTAGCCGCCGGCCGGAGCGTGCTCGTCCAGGGCGGCGCCGGCGGGGTCGGGCAGGTCACCATCCAGCTGGCCCAGGCATATGGCGCTCGGGTGTATGCGACCGTGGCGGCCGAAAGGCGATCGGTGATCGAGGCGCTCGGTGCCACGGCCATCGACAGCGGAACCAATGTCGACGCGTACGTCGCCGACCAGACGGGCGGCATCGGCTTCGATATCGTGTACGACACCGCCGGCGGTGCGGCGCTCGACGATGCGTTCCAGGCAGTGAGGCGCGGCGGGCACGTGGTCAGCTGCCTCGGCTGGGGCACGCATGCCCTAGCCCCCTTGTCCTTTCGGGCCGCGACCTACTCGGGCGTCTTCACGCTGCTGCCCCTCCTGACCGGGCAAGGCCGTGCCCATCATGGCTGGATCCTTGGCGAGGCCGCCAGGCTCGTCGAGGTCGGAAGTCTACGGCCACGGCTCGATCCGCGATCATTCACGTTGGCGACGGCGAATGAGGCGCTAGCGGTGGTCGGCAGCCGTGCAGCAGCCGGCAAGGTCGTGATCGACGTGGCGGTGTGAGGGGGACCGTCGCCGATCCGGGGGGATCAGCGCCAAATTGGCTTGCCGGTACCGGGCAGGCCGTATTGCTGCCACTTGCCGGTGACCTTAGCCACCACCTCATCGGCCATCTTGAGCTTCTGGCCCCACTCGCGCTTGGTCTCTCCGGGCCACTTGTCGGTGGCGTCGATGCCGAGCTTGCCGCCGAGGCCGGATTCCGGCGAGGCGAAGTCCAGATAGTCGATCGGCGTGTTTTCCGTTACCATCAGGTCGCGGCCGGGGTCGACCCGTGTGCTGATTGCCCAGATCACGTCGTCCCATTGGCGGCAGTCGATGTCGTCGTCCACCACGATGACGAACTTGGTGTACATGAACTGGCGCAGGTAGGACCACACGCCCATCATGATCCGGCGCGCGTGGCCGGGATAGGCCTTCTTGATCGAGACCACGGCCACCCGATAGCTGCAGCCCTCGGGCGGCAGCCAGAAGTCGACGATCTCGGGGAATTGCTGCCGGATCAACGGCACGAACACGTCGTTGAGTGCCTCGCCCAGCACGGAGGGCTCGTCGGGCGGGCGGCCGGTGAAGGTGGAGAGGTAGATTGGGTCACGGCGCATGGTGATCGCCGAGATGGTGAATACCGGAAAGGGCTCGACCGAGTTGTAATAGCCTGTGTGATCGCCGTAGGGGCCCTCGGGACCGTGCTCGTCGAGGCTGACATGGCCCTCCAGCACGATCTCGGCCGAGGCCGGAACCTTCAGTGGAACGGTGACACAGTCCACCAGCTCGACCCGGCGTCCGCGCAGGAGGCCGGCGAACTGGTACTCGGACATCGTGTCCGGCACGGGAGTGACGGCCGCCAGTGTGACCCCGGGATCGGCGCCGAGCACGGCGGCGGCAGGCAGGGGGTCGCGCCGGCTCTGGGCCCAGCGCCGGTGATGCTGGGCGCCGCCGCGATGCTTGAGCCAGCGC
>JAPJRA010000300.1 GCA_030824835.1 Geminicoccaceae bacterium
GCCAAAGGCGTCGCGGCCATCGGCCGGGCGCAGGCTGTCGCCGACGAGTTTCTGCATCGGCGTCATGACGTAGTTGTCGAAGAACCGGTCCAGCATGCGCACGCCCAGCGCCGCGCTCGCGTCGTCGGGGATCAGCCGCACCGGCCCTGGATGGTGCAGCCCCAGATGCTCGATGATGATGCTGGCTTCGACCACGGCGCGACCGGCGTCGACCAGCACCGGGAAGCGCTTGAGCGGCCAGCGGGTGGCGAGCTCGGCCGCCGCCTGCGGGTCGTCCGGCCCGAGCTGCCGGTAGGTGAACGGCGTCGCGTTCTCGTACAGCGCCACCAGCACCTTCTGGCAGTACGAGGAGAAGGGGTGGGCAATGAGCTCGATGGGCATGGGCTAGGCTGCCAGCTCGTCGCCGCCGCGCACGATCAGCTCCAGCACCTCGTGCTCGTCGGTCGCCTTGACCAGCCGCTCGCCGGCATTGCGGCCGCGTTTCAGCACCATCACCCGGTCGCCGACGGCGAAGATGTCGTTGAGCCGGTGGCTGATGATGATCTGGGCCACACCCTGGCGCTTGAGCTCGGCCATGGTCTCGAGCAGGCGCTCGGTCGCCATGATCGAGAGGTTGGCCGTGGGCTCGTCCAGGATCAGCACCTTGGGCTGGAAGCTGATCGCGCGGGCGATCGCCACCGACTGCTGCCGGCCGCCGGACAGGCTCTCGACCCGCTGGCGGACATGGTTGACGTCGACCTTTAGCCGCTTCAGCACGGCTCCGGCCTCGGCCTCCATCCGCTTGCGGTCGACGAACCAGCCTTTGGTCGGCCAGCGGCCGAGGAAGATGTTGGCGGCGACGTCCAGGTTCCCGCACAAGGCGAAGTCCTGGTAGATCATCTCGATCCCGACCTCGCGGCTCTCGTGCGGGCTCTTGAACTGGGTCGGCTCGCCGTCGACCAGCACCTCGCCCGCGTCGCGGTGGTAGGCGCCGGTCAGGATCTTCATCAGCGTCGACTTGCCGGCTGAGTTGTCGCCGACCAGGCCCAGGATCTCGCCGGGATGGAGCCGCAGGCTCACGTCCTGCAGCGCGCGCACGGCGCCGAAGCTCTTCTGGATGCCCCGCATGTCGACGAGTGGGCCCCGAGTCTGGGTTTGGGTCTGGCTCATGCCGGTCTCTCCTTGCGGCGGCCCAGCCGGTGGGCCAGCCGCGCCAGCAGGCCCTCCTGCCGCAGCCAGATGTCGCCCAGCACCGCCACGATCAGGATCAGGCCGATGAACACGTTGACCCAGTGTTGCGGCATGATCATCGACATGCCGTCGGCGAGGATGATCTGCAGCGACAGGAGGGCGCGCAGGAGCGTGATCACCGCCGCACCGGCCAGGGCACCGATGATCGAGCCGTAGCCGCCGAAGATCGAGGCGCCGCCGATGATCACGGCGGCGATCACGTCGAGCTCGCGCAGCTGCCCGGCCGTGGGATTGAACGAGCGGTAGTAGGCGATGTAGATCAGCCCGGCCAGCGACGCGCAGGCCGAGCTGAAGACCAGGCTCCAGAAGCGGACCCGGTCGGTGTCGATGCCGGCATATTCGGCGGCCCGCCGGTTACCGCCGGTGGCGAACAGCATCAGCCCGATGGGTGTCCTCGCCATCACGATCCCGGCCACCACCGCCAGCACCGCCAGCGCCAGGCTCTGCGTCGACAGGGCGCCCGCCACCGCCGACCAGACCCCGTCGGCGGCGGGCTCCAGGCCCAGCACCTTCAGGATCTCGATCAGCTTGCGGCCGATCAGGTTGTAGCTCTCCGGGAACTGGCTGAGCTGCCGCCCGGCCACCAGCCAAGCGGCGAGGCCGCGAGCGATGTAGAACATGCCGAGAGTGGCGACGAACGCCGGCAGCAGCAGCCGCGTCGCCAGCAGGCCGTTGATGCAGCCGGCGAGCAGCCCGGCCATGAAGCCGGCGAGGCCCGCCGGCAGCGGCGCCCAGCCCATGAACTTCATCATGAAGGCCGCGGTCGAGCCCGACAGTGCCAGGACGGCGCCGACCGACAGATCCACGTCGCCGTTGGCCATGACGAAGCTCATGCCGACCGCCATCAGCCCGATCTCGGTGAAGGCCAGGAGCAGGTTGAAGCTGTTGTCGAGGCTGCCCCAGAAATCCGGCCGCAGCCACAGGCCGAACAGCCACAAGGCCACCATGAAGATCACCGCCGCGGCCTCGCGCTGGGTCAGCCACCAGCGCAGGCCGCGGGCACTGAACTCGGCGGCGGCGAGGTTGGTGCCGTGCGTCCGCGGCGCCTCGATGGCGACCGTGCCGACGTCGATGGGCGGCGGCTCGGTGCCGCGCAGCCGCGCCAGCAGCCGGGGCAGCAGCTTGCGGCGGATGATCCAGGGCTCGATCAGCACGGCGCCGAGCAGGATCAGCCCGAGGAACGCCGGCACGGCCCCGGGCGGCAGCGAGGCCATCGCCTGCACCGGCAGCTCGGTGTTGCCGACCTTGAGCATGCGGGTGACGGGCACGCCCTCGCGCAGCACCTTGTCGATCAGCACGACCAGCACGGCCCCAAGGCACGAGCCCAGCACCCGGCCCCGTCCGCCCAGGATCGAGGCGCCGCCGACGATGACCGACGCGATCACGATCAGCTCGGCGCCGAGGCCGTATTGGGAGGTCACCCCCTTGTCTTGGGCGACGTTCATCAGCCCGGCCAGCGTGGCGCACAGCGCTGCCATCACGAAGCCGCGGATGCGCACCAGGCGCGTGTCGATGCCGGCATACTCGGCCGCCTGCGCGCTGCCGCCGACGGCATAGGTCTCGTAGCCCCAGCGGGTTCGCGCGAGCACGATCCCGCCCAGCACCGCGACGATCAGGAAGACCAGGATCTGGTTGTTGAAGCCCAGTGCATTGCCCTGACCCAGCGCGAAGAAGACGGACTCCCGGGCCTTGACCTCGTAGGCGATGGTCTGGCCGCCGGTCAGCCCGAGCACGAGCCCACGGCCGATGAACAGCATGGTCAGCGTCGCGATGAACGAGGGGACCTTGAGGAGGGTGACCAGCACGCCGTTGAGGAGGCCCACGGCAGCACCGGCGGCGAGGCAGACCAGCACCCCGGCCCATGCCGGCAGGTCGTGGTGCGAGGGCGCGTAGGCGATGGAGAACAGCACGGCCACCAGCCCGAGCGTCGAGCCGACGGACAGGTCGAGGTCGCGGTTGACGATGACGAAGGTCATGCCGACGGCCATCACGCCGTAGCGCGCGGCGTCGCGCAGGACCGACTGCAGGGCCGTGAGGTCGCCGAAGAAGCGCGGGTTGATGGCGGTGCCGATCAGATAGAGCAGCGCCATCACCACCAGAAGGCCGACCTCCCAGCCATAGGCGAAGCCGCCGAAGCGGGCGGAGGTCACGGCCCCCCGTCCGCCCGGCAGCGTGTCGGCCGGTACCGCCATCGGCTCAGTTCTCGTAGCGCTTGCCGACCTTGTCGACGTCCGCCTTGGTCACGAGCTGCGCGCGCGTGTCCAGGTTGGCCGCCGAGACGCCGCGGTCGATCTGCAGGTAGAGCTGCATCACCGGCCAGAAGCCCTGCAGGAACGGCTGCTGGCCCAGGGCGCCGTCGAGCGCGCCGCTGCGGATCTGCTCCTGCTGCTTGGGCCCGAGGTCGAAGCCGTAGGAGCAGACCTTGTCGCCGATCTTGAGCTGGGCGACGGCGTCGCCGATGGCCGGGGTGACGAAGCCGTTCGCCCCCATGATGCCGACCACGTCGCCGCGGCTCTCGATCAGGCTGACCACCGAGCCCACCGGATTGTTGGCGTCGACATCGATGCCGATGTTGGTGGGACCGGCATCGACCTTGAAGTCGCCGAGCCTGCCGGCCACGGCCAGCGTTGCCACGGTGGCGGTGAACGCCGCGGTGATCCGGTTGTTGACCTCGACATTGCCCAGCGTGGTGGTATTTGGGAACACGATCGAGCCGCCCTGGACGCCGCTGTCCAGGATGCACTTCGCCAGCGCCTCGCCGCCGATCGCGGCGGCGCTCGCATCCTGGCCGGTGTGGCTGATGGCGGAGCGGTCGTAGAGCGAGCCGTCATAGCTGTTGGTGGTGGCGACCGGCACGCCGGCGTCCAGCATCTTCTTGACGATGTCGTTGTAGGCGCCGGCCTGCGGCGTGGTGATGATCAGGCCGTCGATGGTCGGGTCCTGCACCACCTGGTTGATGATCTCGAGCTCGCGCGGAATGTCGTCGACCGGCGCCTCGGAGCCCAGCATCAACAGGTTCACGCCGACCATATCGGCCGCCAGCTTGGCGCCAACATAGACCGGGTCGAAGAATCCGTTGCCCGCGGTATGGGTGACGATGGCGAAGGTGAGCTTGCCGTCCTTGCTGTGGAAGTCCTTGGTGCCCGGGGCTTCCTTGACGGCGTCCTCGAACGTGTAGCCGCCCACGGCCTTGGACAAGGCACTGGATTGCGCCATCGCGCCCTGGCCGGTGAGCGTGGCGAGGGCGAGCGCGCTCGCCCCGAGCATGAGCTTCCGCATCCCGTTGTTCTCCCTGATGGCCCGGTCGTCGCCGGTTTTTACCGCCTTTTCCCGTAGCATCTCCGCTGGCGGCTGGCTATCGGACGCTGGGCTCCGGCCGACGGGCGACGCAAAAGGCACGGAACGAGCGCTCGATGGCGCTCTGGTCCAGGCGGCAGCCAATCACGACGAGCGCGGTCCGGGGCCGGACATCGGGCCATTCATCGAGGTGAAGCGGCGTGTGCACGAGGTGCTGCACGGCCTGAACGACCACCGGCCGGTCGACCCCTCGCACGTGGAGCAGACCCTTGACGCGCAGGATGTCCGCTCCGTGCCGATGCAGCAGCAGCGACAGCCAGAGGCCGAACACGGCCCAGTCGAGCGGGGTATCGGCAGTCAGGCAGAAGGCGACTATGCCGTTGCCGTGGTCAGCGTGTTCCCCGGCGGGCGACGCGCCGGCCGCGAGCCCGAGCCGATTCGGGTCGCCCAGCAGCAGTGTTGGCGGTGCCGGGTCGGTCTTGCCGGACATGTGCACCGTCGCGGTGGGATTGAGGCTGGCCAGTCGTGACGCCAGCTTGTCCGCGCCGGCCGGGTCGAGATCGACCTTGCTCAGCACCAGACGATCGGCCAGCGCCACCTGGCGGGCCGCCTCCTCGAACCGCTCGAGATTGGTGGCACCGTTGACCGCGTCGATGACAGTAACCACTGCGCCCAGCTTGAAATGCCAGCGCAGCGAAGGGTCGGTCGAGAAGCCGGCGATGATGGGCACAGGCTCGGCCAGTCCGGTGGTCTCGATCACGACCCGGTCGAAGGGCGGGACATCGCCGCCTTCCATGCGGGCGTAGAGTCGATCAAGCGCATCGCGCAGGTCGCCGCGGATGGAGCAGCAGACGCAGCCGCTCTTCAGCAAGACAACCTCCCCGTCGACCGCCTCGACCAGCAGATGATCGAGCCCGACCTCGCCGAACTCGTTGATGAGGACGGCGGTGCCGCGCAGGTCCGGTTGCGCCAGCAGCCGCTTCAGCAATGAGGTCTTGCC
>JAPJRA010000301.1 GCA_030824835.1 Geminicoccaceae bacterium
GCCCCAGTCCTTGTAGAAGATCTCGGCACCGTCCTTGGTGGTGATCGCACCCATGTTTGCGCTCCTCTCGAGTGTGAAAATGGCTCTGCGGGGGCGGCGTCCGCACGCTCATTCGGCGGTTTCCCCGGGCAAGACGATCGGCATCCAGGCTATCGACGGCCCCGAATGTCGCAAAGGACAATATTCCAGGAAATTCGGCCGTGACCCGTCATGTCCTTTTTCTCGTCTACCCGGGTTTCGTGCTGCTGGACCTCAGCGGCCCGCTCGACGTGCTCGTCAATGCGAGCCGCATGTCCGGAGACAGCTATCGGCTCTCGGTCGCGTCCATGACGGGCGGACTGGTGCCCGGCTCCTGCGGCCTTGAGGTCCACACCGAACCGCTGACGATCGCGGCGACCGACACCTTCATCGTCGTCGGCGCGCCGGCACCTCCCGAAGGGCCATGGGTGCGCGAGATAGCGACAGCCATCGCCGAGGCGTCCTCGCTCGCCCGGCGGACAGCCAGCGTCTGCACCGGGGCATTCCTGCTGGCGGCCAGCGGAGTTCTGGACGGGCGGGTGGCGACGACCCACTGGTTCTACGCGCCGAAGCTGCAGGCGATGCACCCGGCCTTGCGCGTCGACGGCGATAGGATCTTCACCCGCGACGGCGACCTATGGACCTCGGCCGGCATGTCGGCCGGGATCGACATGACGCTGGCGCTGATCGAGGAGGATCTCGGCAAGGCGATTGCGCAGGCCGTGGCGCGCATGCTCGTCGTCTACTATCGCCGCCCCGGCGGGCAGTATCAGTTCTCGTCGCTGCTGGATTTCGATCCGGGTTCCGACCGGATTCGCGCGGCGCTGAGCTTCGCGCGCGAGAATCTCCGGGAAAACCTCTCGGTAGAGCGTCTGGCGGCCGTGGCGCACCTCAGCGTCCGTCAGTTCGGCCGGGCGTTTGCGTCGTCGACCGGCATGACCCCGGCCAAGGCCATCGAGCGACTGCGTGTTGAGACGGCACGCCCCATGGTCGAGGACGGCCGCCGCACCTTCGACGACATCGCGCGCCTGGTCGGCTTCGTCGATGCGGACCGGATGTGTCAGAGCTTCATCCGCACCCTCGGCCACACGCCGCAGGAAGTGCGACGCGCGTCCCGACGCGCCCTGGCCGCCGATCGAGACGCCACGGCGTGAGCGCCGATCTCCTCGCCCCGCCGGAGGCCGGCGCCGGTCAGGTCGGCAGCGCGTGCTGCTGCCGGCGGTTGATCCTGCCCTCGATCACGTCCCAGATCTGGCCCTCGAGATTGACCCCGTCGAACCGGTCGATCTCCTGCAGGCCGGTGGGCGAGGTGACGTTGATCTCGGTCAGCCAGTCGCCGATCACGTCGATGCCGACGAAGATCAGGCCGCGCTCGTGCAGGGTGGGGCCGATCATCTCGCAGATCTCGTGGTCGCGCTTGGTCAGGACCGCCTTCTCGCCCCGGCCGCCGACATGCAGGTTGGCGCGCGTCTCCTCGGCCGCCGGCACGCGGTTGAGCGCCCCTGCGGGCTTGCCGTCGATCAGGATGATGCGCTTGTCGCCCTGGCGGATCTCCGGGACGTAGCGCTGCACCATCAAGGGCTCGTTGAGGTAGGTGGCGAACAGCTCGACCAGTGAGCCGAGATTGGTGTCGCCCGGCTTCAGATGGAACACGCCGGCCCCGCCATTGCCGTAGATCGGCTTGACGATCACGTCGCCATACTCGCGCCGGAACGCCTTGATCTCCTCCAGATCGTAGGTGATCAGGGTCGGCGGCATCAGCTCCGCGAACTGGGTGACGAACAGCTTTTCCGGCGCGTTGCGGACATGGTGCGGGTCGTTGACGACCAGCGTCTGCGGATGGACCCGGTCCAGCAGGTGCGTGGCCGAGATGTAGGCCAAGTTGAACGGCGGGTCCTGGCGCATCAGGACCACGTCCAGCGTCGCGAGGTCGATGGTCTCGGGCGCCCCCAGCGTGACGTGATTGCCGCGTTCGCGGCGGACCTCGAACGGCCGCGCGGTGGCCACGATCCGGCCGTTCCGATAGCTCAGCTGGCGCGGCAGGTAGTGATAGAGCCCATGCCCGCGCTGCTGCGCTTCCAGCGCCAGCGCGAAGCTGCTGTCCCCATCGATGTTGACGGACTCCAGCGGGTCCATCTGGATCGCGACGGCAAGCGACATCCTAACCCCGGTCCTGATTCGGCCAAGGCCGCTGTGTGGCAGCTGCCCCCCGGCTTGACAAGGGGGCCGCCCGGCCGCTTCAACCGCAGGCCAGCGCCAGGAGGGCAAGAGCATGGCCTATGACCCGAGCAACGTGTTCGCGCGGATCCTGCGCGGCGAGATCCCGGCCCGGAAGGTCTACGAGGACGAGTGGGCGCTGGCCTTCCACGACATCAACCCGCTGGCGCCGGTGCACGTGCTGGTGATCCCCAAGGGTGCCTACGTGTCGATGGCGGATTTCTCCGCCCAGGCCAGCGACGCCGAGGTCCTGGGCTTCTTCCGCGCGGTCGGCAAGGTCGCCCGCGAGCTGGGCCTGGACGAGCGCGGCTACCGGATGCTGGCCAATCACGGGCCCGATTCGCACCAGGAGGTGCCGCACCTGCACGTGCACCTGTTCGCCGGCGCGCCGCTCGGGCCGATGCTGAAGAAGATCGTTAGCTAGCGACCGTCAGGGCGATCTTGCCTTGGATATGCCCGCGGGCAGCTCGCTCGTGCGCCCTTTTGGCCTCCGCCAGCGGGAACACGCTGTCGATGGCGACACGAACCGTGCCCGCATCGAGCAGGCGTCCGAGGTCCGCGAGCTGCGCTCCGTTCGAGCGGACCTGAGCCGTGGAGACCGTGATGTCCAGCCTCGCCGCCTCCTCGGCCGCGGAGAAGCCCGGGAACACCGGAAACAAGATGCCCCCGCGCTTGAGCGTGCGGAGGAAGCGACCCGTGGTGGGACCGCCCAGGGTGTCGAGAACGACGTCGACGTCATGCGCGACGTCCTCGGGCGGGGTCCTGCCGTAGTCGATGAACCCGTCGGCGCCGAGGTCACGCAGAAACGCTTCGTGCGCGGCCGACGCCACGGCGATCACATGCGCGCCCTGCCATTTCGCCAGCTGGAGCGCGAGGTGCCCCACGCCGCCCGCAGCGCCATTGACGAGCACCGTCTTGCCGACGAGCGGCACCGGACGATGGGGTTCCGCTTGAAACGGGTTCGGTTCGTCGTGCCCGAGCTCGATCAGGAACTGCCAGGCGGTGAGGCCGGACATCGCCGCCGCCGCGGCATGCACGTGATCGATGCCCGCCGGCTTGCGTGCCAGATCCGACGCAGGCGCCGCGACGTACTCGGCATAAGCGGCGCTGTCCCCGAAGCTGGGAAAACGCACCATGCCGAAGACCTCGTCGCCGACGACGAAGCCCTGCACATCCCGTGCGACCGCTTCTACGACGCCCGACACGTCGGATCCCGGGATGACGGGCAGGCTCACCGGCGGATTGAAGTCGGGAACCGTCCTGTACCCGTCGCGCAGGTACCAGTCCGGAGGATTGATGCCGACGGCGTGAACGCGGACCAACACCTCGCCCGACCTCAGCCCCGGAACCGGCACGTCCTCGTAACGCAGCACCTCAGGGCCACCGAACGTGTGGAGCCGGATCGCCTTCATCATGTTCGTCGGCATCGCTGTTTCCTTCGAGGCAGATGCACTGGCATAAACGGAGCGCTGCCCCACATATTCGGATCACTGCTCCGTTTGTCAAGTTGAGCCCATGCGAGCCGACGCGAGAAAGAACCATGGCCAGCTGCTCGCGGCCGCGCGCGAGGTCGTGGCCGAACAGGGCGCCGACGCATCGTTGCGCGATGTCGCCCGTAGGGCCGGCGTCGGGCTCGGCACGCTCTACCGTCACTTTCCGACGCGGGAGGCGCTGCTCGATACCTTGCTTCGCGCGAGCTTCGACGGGCTGACGGCCAGGGCAGCCGAGCTTGAGACGTCCGGCTCGCCCGACCTGGCTTTGGTGTCGTGGCTGCGTGAGGCCGTCGCGGTCGCGCACAATTACAGCGGTGCCATCGCCTCGATGGTGGCCGCCATCGCCGATCCGGAATCCGCTCTCCATGCATCGTGTGTCACGATGCGCGCGGCCGGCACGCGGCTCCTCGCCCGGGCTCAGGCCGCGAGCATGGCGCGACCCGACATCGATGGCGTAGACCTGTTCGCGCTGGTCGGGGCGCTCGCATGGCTCAGCGACCAGCCGTCGCTCGCGTCACGCGCGGATCATCTGTTCGACGTCATCGCCGGCGCCATCCTGACGAGGCCCGACCCTGGAGCCGCGCCGCTCAACCCCTCCGCTTGATCCTGCCGTCGGTCACCAGGGACACTTTCCCACCCATGGCGGTGATGTAGTTCATCACCGTCGAGGCCAGCAGGCGCCCGGCGGACGCGTCGACGATCGCCTTGGCCTCCTTCAGGCTCTCGTAGCCGTCGCCGCCGCCCAGCAGGTAGTCGCTGGTCGCCAGCCGATAGGTCGCCGCGGGATCGAGCCGTGTGCCTGCCACCGCGGCCTCGACGATGCGCGAGCCGGGCGGCTGCGCGGGATCGAAGACGAAGCTCATCCCGGAGATCTGCGGGAAGCGCCCGGCCGAGTCATCGACCTGCGACACCCCGTTCTCCAGGGCCGCCAGGAGGTCGGCCCCGGTCACGTCGGCCAGCACGGCCACGTTGCCGAATGGCAGCTCGCTCAGGATGTCCCTGCGGGTCAGCTCGGTCCCGGCCGGGTAGAGCCGGTCGCCGCGGATGCCGCCACCGTTGGTCAGCGCCACCTCGGCACTCAGGGCATTGCGCAGCGCGTCGCCGACCAGGTCGCCAAAATTGGTCTCCTCGCTGCGCACGCTGCCGCGCCTCGTGTCCAGCTCGACCGTCGTGACGCCGACCGGCACCGCCAGCTCCCGGTCGAGCGTCGAGGTCCAGTTGGCCACGATCGCCTCGATCCCCGGCTCCGGCGGCACGCCTGCCGTCGACACGAAGCGCCAGGACGGCGTCAGGACGAGGACCTCCTTGTCCTTGACCGTGGCCCGGCCGACCTTGAGGTCGACCGCCGCCAGGTAGTGCAGGTCGGAGCCCGCCTTGACGATCAGCGTGTCGCGTTCGAGGAACGAGATCGGGTCGTGGTCGTGGCCGCCCAGCACGAGATCGATGTCCTCGATGGCGGCGACCAGGCTGCGGTCGTCGGCGAAGTAGAGATGGGTCATGGCGACCACGATGTCGGCGCCCATCTCCTTGAGGCGCTTGGCCGCGGCCGCGGCGATCACGGGCGGTGCCGCGAAGTCGATGCCGTCGCCGGGCGAGGACAGCGCGGCGGTGTCCGGCGTGAGCACGCCGAAGAAGCCCAGCTTGTAGCCGCCGACCTCGATCACCCTCAGGTCGACACTGCCGACCGCCGGCGCCCCGTCCGCCCCCAGCACGTTGGTGCCGAGCCAGGGGTAATGTGAGGCCTTGACGCGTTCCGCCGCCACCTC
>JAPJRA010000302.1:0-278 GCA_030824835.1 Geminicoccaceae bacterium
GCGTGACCCAAATCAACCAGCCTCCGGCAATCCCGGCGCGGTTCAAGGTGCCTTGCAGTCTCCTACCTGCAAAGCGGTGTCTCAGCGAACCGTCGGCCGGGGGAGCTGCACAACGCCTCACACGCCTGCGATAGGGCTGGCCAGCCGCTTGCACGATTGGCCTCAGCCGCAAACATCGGCTGCATCCCGCCGCGACGGAGTCCGCGCCATGTGGAAGCTAGCCCGTAATCTGCTCGTGAGATCGCTGTCGACAGATCCGCTGACGGGTCGTAGGCAGC
>JAPJRA010000302.1:288-5492 GCA_030824835.1 Geminicoccaceae bacterium
GCAGCCGATCTTTGCGCTTCCGGAGTGTCACTACGTCACTGGACGGCCGTTGCAGGAGCCCTACCCCGAGGTAATGCTGCAGGCCACGTTCGGCATGGGCTGCTTTTGGGGCGCGGAGCGGCGGTTCTGGCAGCAGCCCGGCGTGTGGGTGACGGCCGTAGGCTACGCTGGCGGTCCGATGTCCAATCCGACCTACGAGGAGGTCTGCACCGGACGCACTGGACATGCGGAGGTCGTCCGTGTCGTGTTCGATCCGAGCGAGACCAGCTATGGTGAGCTGCTGAAGGTCTTCTGGGAGAGTCACAACCCTACCCAGGGCATGCGCCAGGGCAATGACCGCGGCAGCCAATATCGCTCCGTTCTGTTCACCCACGGTCCGGACCAAGCTGCCGAGGCAGAGGCATCGAAGGCGGTCTACGAGGTAGCGCTGCGTCACTCGGGCCTGGGCCACATCACGACCGAGGTGAGACCGTCACCACCATTCCATCTGGCCGAGGACTACCACCAGCAGTACCTGGCCAAGCATCCCGGCGGCTATTGCGGGCTGAGCGGCACCAGCGTCAGTTGCCCGATCGATCGATTGATGGCGTCAAGACAAGCAGCAATGTGAGCACGCTTGGCGCCGCAACAGATTCGCCGTCAACGTTCACCCAATATTAACGATCGCCAACTATATTGGCATTTCAAGCATGGAGAGAGGAGGCTTCTTCGCCGCCACGGCGTGGCAGCTATTTCGATCCAAGCTTGTCCTCCCTGACGTTGTGATGCCTCCCTTGACTACTGGCCGCCGGTCCGCCGGCGGCCAGCTTCTTATTGGCTGATCCATGCGATGCGCGACAGCCACGCAACGTCGGTTGCATCGATGGACCGCTCTTCCTCGGCCTGAAGGAAATGGCCAAGCGAGATCCGCTGCGCCGTCCGTCGTCGCAGGATCCCTATCTCCACCTCGCCCGATCTGCGCCGCAACACGATCCGATCATGACGCCGCACGCTGCTCTTGGGCGAGATGATCAGCATGTCGCCGGCACGCAGGATGGGAGGCACGAGATCACGGTCGAGCTCGATGGCGTAGGCGCTGTCGTCGTTGATCGACGGGAACTCGATATCCTCCCAAGGGCCGGCCTGTGGAAATCCGGCCGTATCAAAGGCGTTTTCGCGCTCGACCTGACTGAGGCTGAGGCAGCGCACGCGTCGGGCCGGCGCCGGCCGGCCTTCGCCGCTCTCATCGATCAGGGCCACGAATTCGCTCATCGAGGTGCCGGTCGCATCGAGGATCTTCGACAGGCTCTCCGTGCTCGGCCAGCGTGACTTGCCCTGATTGGTCGTCCGCTTGCTTTTGTTGAACGTGGTCGGATCGAGGCCGGCACGCTTGGCCAGACCGGAAGCCGACAGACGGTTGGTCTCGGCGAGCAGATCGATGCCCCGCCAGATCGCCTTGTGGGTCAGCATCTCTGCCTGTGCTCCCGGTTTGTGCCCTTTGTAGGAAGAGTATCTTGACGTTTGCGACCGATGTCAGTAGGGATGTACTCCTACGATCGCCTACTGCTCTAGCTTCCGGCGGGACAGCAACGTGGCACGGACCCAGAATGTCGATGAGAACAGCATTCGGCATCCTTCCACCGGCCAAACGGCGCCGCTGGCCCGCGCGATCGTCGTGTTCGAGGATCGGCAGGAGCAGTCGCTCATTCGGCTGCTCCGCCCAGGATTTCGCCATTGTTTCTGCCTGATCGGTGGCGACTTGGCATGGACGGTATGTGATCCGCTTTTGACAAGGATCGAGCTCGTATCACTGCTCGGCTTCGACGAGACCGACCTTGCCTGCCATTACACCCGAAGCGGACGAACGATTCTGGTGGGCAATGTTTCAGGTAGCCGAACGCGCCACACCCGTTGTTTGCGGCCAATGACTTGCGTCGAGGTGCTGAAGCGTGTGCTGAACATCGACGCTCCGCATGTTTTCACGCCGTTCCAACTCTACCGAAGCCTTCTGGAGCGGCGTGCTCCCGATGAACGCTTTCGACATCACTTGATAAACCCTTGACGTCGACTTTTGATAGGAATATATACCCTTCATCGCGCGAGCGATATCTCTGATCCCGGCGCAGCAAGGGAGCAATCGATGACAGGCCTTTCTCCGGAGGCAGTCCGCCGGGGCTTCGAGCGGGCACGCCAGCGACGGCGTCCCTGGGAGCCGCTCTGGCGGGACTGCTACAGCTATGCTCTACCGCAACGAGGCCTCGGCCTCGGTGCCGAGTTCGCGCCTGCCCGCCGCTACGCCGACAACCTGTTCGACGGCACGGCGGCCGACGCCGTCGAGCAGCTGGCAGCCAGCTTGCTCGCCGAGCTGACGCCGCCCTGGTCGCAGTGGTTCGGATTCCGCCCGGGTCACGACGTCTCGGCAACCGATCGACCGGTATTGGCAGCGTCCCTGGACGACCTGGCCGAGCGGGTGCGAGGACACTTCGAGCGATCGAGCTTTGCCGTCGAGATCCACCAGTGCTTCCTGGATCTGGTGACCGTTGGCACGGCCACCCTGCTGTTTCAGGAAGCTCCTGTGGGCGATCCCTCCGGCTTCCGCTTCTGCGCGGTGCCGGCAGCCGAGATGTTCATCGACGGCGATCAGAACGGACAGATCCGCCAGTATTACCGCGCCACCAGCCTCTCGCTGAGCTCGATCCGCGCCCGCTATCCGGATGCAAGGCTCCCCGATTGGCTGGTCGATGACGGCGAACGGGATCCCGAGCAACGACACGAGGTGGTCGAGGCCGTCCTGCAACAGGGCCCAAGCTACGCCTACAGTGCCTTGCTGCTTCATCCCACACGCGATGGCGCCAGGGATTGCGTGCTGGCCGAGGGCAATTTCGAGCAGGCACCCTTCCTTACCTTCCGCTGGGTCAAGGGCGCTGGCGAGCTGTATGGCCGTTCACCGGTGATGACGGCCCTGCCGGACATCAAGACGGCCAACAAGGTCGTCGAGCTGATCCTGAAGAATGCGTCGATCGCGGTCACCGGTATCTGGCTTGCAGACGACGACGGCGTGCTCAACCCTGCCAACATCAAGCTGGTCCCCGGCAGCATCATTCCCAAGGCCGTCGGCTCCGCCGGACTCACGCCGCTGCAGGCGCCGGGACGGTTCGATGTATCCCAGCTCGTTCTCGACGATCTTCGCGCACGCATTCGCCACACCTTGCTGACGGACAGGCTTGGCCCGGTCATGAGCAGCAAGATGACGGCCACCGAGATCATCGAGCGGGCGGCCGAGATGACGCGCCTGCTGGGTGCCATGTTCGGCAGGCTGCAGGCGGAGCTGCTGAACCCGCTGGTGCACCGAGCGGTGGCGATCCTGCGCCGGCGTGGCGAGTTGCCCGGCTTCGCTATCGACGGCCGCATGGTCGAGCTGCACTCGCGGGCACCGCTCGCCCGCCTGCAGGCACGGGACGACGTCCAGAACGTGCTGCTCTGGCTGGATACGATCACCCGGTTGGGCCCAGCGGCGGCCCAATCGATCAATGTGGGTGAGGCCGCGCGCTGGTTGGCGCTGCAGCTCGGGGTTCCCGACGAGCTGGTAGCGAGCAGCGAAACGCCGCTAGCCATGCTGACCGCAACCCTGGCCGGTGGAGGTCCACCCGATGGCGTCTCCTGAGCCCTCGACCGGCTGGGCGTGGTTCGATCCACCGGCACCGACCGGCCCCATCGCCGACGATCTCTGCCGCAGGGCCGCCGCGTGCTTTGCCGGGAGCACAGGCCAAAGTCTGCTTCACCACCTGCGGCAGTCCTTCCTCGACCGCCGGCTTCCCCCCACGGCCACCGACGCGGAACTGCGGCACCTCGAAGGCCAACGCTCGGTGGTCGGCCACCTGCTGCAGCTCATCGAGCGCGGTCGCGCCGAAGCCGCCACGCTGCCCCCTCCCCTGTCCTGTTCGAAGGACCCGTCATGAGCGAATTCGAGGTCACCGACGAGAGCGTACCTGAGGCGGCGCCCGTTCAGCGCCCAGCCGACATTCCGGATAAGTTCTGGAATTCGGCTGAAGGTGTGGTTCGGATCGACGCACTGGTGAAATCCTACAACGAGCTGGAGCGCAAGCTAGGCGCACCACGTCCGGATCCGTTGACCGAGGCCCAGCATGAGGAATCAATGGCGGCGGCAGTCGAGCCTGCGCCACTGGACGACCACGGTCTGGCGGCGGTGCCGGAAGCATACTCGATTGTCTCACCGCACCCGCTGATCGAGGCAGACCCCGAGATCGATGCGCGGCTCATCGGTGCAGGCCTGACCCAGGCACAGGCGCAGCTCGTCTACGATCTGGCCGCCGAGCGGCTGCTGCCGGTCATTCACGACGCCTTGGGTCAGATCGAGGCGCAGCAGCAGGTCGAGCGGCTGCAGCAGCATTTCGGCGGGGCAGATTCGTGGCAGCACACCGCCCGCCAGCTCAAGGCCTGGGCGTCGAGCCACCTGACGCCCGAGATTCATGCCACCCTCGCCGCCAGCTACGACGGCGTCCTGGCTCTGCATCAGATGATGCGGGCGAGTGAGCCCGAGCTGCTGGGCGCAGACGGCACTGCCGCCGGCGACCTCAGCGAGGATGCATTGGCCGAAATGATGCGTGACCCCCGTTACTGGCGGCAACGCGACCCCGAGTTCATCGCCCGCGTCACGGCAGGGTTCAAACGGCTCTACGCCGACTGACGCGGCCGTTCGGACGCGGACAACCATCCCGTTCCGGGAGGGCCCAGCGTTCCGACACCCGCCTGCACGAGCCGGCCCGCTGCGCGGACAACCTCGCTCGGCACCCATCCCCACAACCAGGAAAGTATGCTCGATGTCCACATCGATCGACCAGGCTTTCGTCAAGCAGTTCGAGCGCGAAGTGCACGAGGCCTACCAGCGCCAGGGCTCCAAGCTGCGTGGCACCGTACGGGTCAAGAACGGCGTCGTCGGCAGCTCGACCGTCTTTCAGCGGGTCGGCACCGCCGCGGCGATGACCAAGGGTCGGCACGCGATGGTGCCGGTCAATCCGATGGAGTACAGCGCCATCGACGTGCCACTCGTCGACTTCTACGTTGGTGAGTGGATCGATGGTCTCGACGAGCTCAAGACCAATGTCGACGAGCGTCAGGTACTGGCCCATGCCGGCGCCTACGCCCTCGGCCGCAAGACCGACGAGATCATCATCGATGCGCTGGGCGGCAGCAGCCAGGCCGCC
>JAPJRA010000303.1 GCA_030824835.1 Geminicoccaceae bacterium
TTCATAGAGTGAGATGCCGCGGAGGAGATCAAGCGCACGCGACAGCTGATAGTCCTTGCCGTCGACCGGCTCACCCATCTCGGGCGGCTGTGTCGTTGCCGAACTGGCATCACCGCCCTGGTCGTTCTTCAGTCGGCCACGTAGGTCAGCCTCGCGCCGACCAGGATCATCGTCGAGCACCTCAACGTTGGCCTGATGCACCTCGATGTCCGGCACGATGCCGCGCGCCTGGATCGACGCTCCCGACGGCGTGTAATAGCGGGCGGTGGTGAGCCGGATCGCACCGTTGCCCGACAATGGCATGATCGTCTGCACGGAGCCCTTGCCGAACGACTGTGTGCCCATGACGATCGCGCGATGCTGGTCCTGGAGCGCGCCGGCCACGATCTCCGATGCCGACGCGGAGCCACCATTGATCAATACCACTATGGGCAGATTATCGACAATATCGCCGGGTCGGGCATTGAAGCGCTGGATCGAGTCCGGGCGCCGACCGCGCGTGGAGACGATCTCGCCCTTGTCGATATAGGCATCGGCCACGGCTACCGCTTGGTCCAGCAGACCGCCGGGATTGTTGCGCAGATCAAGAACGAGTCCCGTGATCTTGTCGCCGATCTTGCCCTTCAGCTCCGCCACCTTGTCGCGCATTTCGGAGGCGGTCTGCTCGTTGAAGGTCGTCAGGCGCACATAGGCGACGTTACCCTCTACCCTTGCCCGCACCGGCGAGATCTTGATCACCGCACGGTTCAGCGTGACATCGAAGGGTTCGTCCTTGCCCTTGCGCAGGATCCGCAGGTCGATTTTGCTGTCGACCGGTCCGCGCATCTTCTCGACCGCCTCGCTCAGCGACATGCCCATAACGGCCTCGCCGTCGATATGGGTGACGAAATCGCCCGGTTGCACGCCGGCCTTGGCCGCCGGGGTATCGTCGATTGGGGAAACGACCTTGACCAAGCCGTTCTCCATCGTCACCTCGATGCCGAGCCCACCGAACTCACCGCGCGTCTGGACCTGCATGTCGCGGTATTTTTCAGTGTCGAGATAGCTCGAATGCGGATCGAGCGATGTCAACATGCCGTTGATCGCGGCCTCGATCAATTTCTGGTCGGAGACCTCCTCGACATATTCGGCGCGCACCCGCTCGAACACGTCACCAAACAGCTTGAGCTGCCGAAACGTGTCCGACGAGCCCGCCTGGGCCACCACCTGTTCCATCGGCCCGACGGTCATGCCAGCGGCAAACGCGGCAGCGGCGACCACGCCGATCTTCAGTACATACCTCGGCATCAACTGCGCACCTTGCCCTCTCGTGCCATCTGCCAGGAATCAGGCTCGACCGGGACGCCGCGACGCCTGAGCTCGACAAAAAGTCGAATCGACCGCTTCCTTGCAGCGACAATTTCGCCAATCGCCTGACCGGCAACTACGCTCGCACCTCGATCGACGTCAAGCTGCGTCAATCCCCATAGCAGGACATGATATCCCCTGCCGCAATCGATGATCAATAGCTGCCCAAACCCACGGAACCGCTCCGCGAACATGACACGACCCGATACCGGCGAACTTACCGCCTGGCTTATTGCGGCCGTAATCAAGAACCCGGGTGCCCCTCTGCCGGCCGGTGGAACATGGGCTGCCTCAACCAGACCGGCAATGGGCGCAAGGAACGGGATGTCCGACAGCCGAAACATCCAGGATATGGCAACGGATGGCGAGCCGAGCCAACGTCGCGACGCCGAACGGGCCATACGGTCTGCCTCGCCGGCCAGCCGCAGCAGGCCGTGCGGCAAGCGGTGCTCGAGCTCGATTTCGCGCTTGTGATCAGCTCGCCCACCGGCAGGCACCGGCGGCGGCAGTGCCATTGCTTGAGCTTGGCTCAGCGATGCAGCCAAATGGGCGACGCGGCCAGCGACAGCGGCTCGACGACGTTCGGCCTCCATCCAGGCGAGTTGCGATCTACTCAGCTCGGCTTTGGCGGCGACGGTTGCCGCTGTGGCGGCGGCGCGGGCCAAGCCCAGTGTTCCCACCTCGGCGGCGGCCTCCCGTAATGCCTGGGCGCCGTTGGAGCTTTCGCCGAGCAAATCCTGCCGCCGCATGCGTAGATCCATCGCCATGCCGGCGACCACCGCCAGCAACGGCCCGACCCGCGGCGCTTTCCGCCGCTCCCTGCTGGCTCGCCAAGCCGCCCGGCTGAGCACCGCCATTGCCGCCATGGCCTCACCCTCCATGGGCGCGGAGATCAGACGTAGTTCGCGCTGTCGTTGATCTCGGCGCAACAGGCTGGCGGCCAGCGCCAGATGCCGTGCCGACGCCAATCGTTCCAGCTGTCCAGCTTCTGCCGCGGCGGCAATTGCCTTGCGTCTGGTCCGGACGGCCCGTTCGACATCGTCACGGCGCACAACGGCTTCGTGCTCCATCTCCTCCTGCCGCGTCCGCCACCACCAGTCGGTGCCGGGCGATGGGAGCGGCGTTGCCAGTCCCGGTCGGGCATTGTCGTCGAGATCCCCCGCGACAGGTTCCTCCCCCATGGCCGACAGGCAGATAAACATGGCCACACCGAAGCCGGCACACCAAGCACAAGGCTGCCGTCGAGCGAGTCTCCAATCTGCCAACACCGAGCCCTTGTCCGCGACCTTAGCGCAGGTCTAAGGCCCGAACGGTAAAGAAGTGCTGAACATGATCGGACATCGAGTGCTTGCGGAGATACGGCGTCCTGACGTAAACGTCAGTCGTCTTACGTCGAGAACGAGCTGAGATGGACGAGCCGCTCTACTCAGTCGGCGAGTTGGCGGCCGAGTTGGAAGCCACGCCGCGCGCGCTCCGCTTCTACGAGGATCGCGGTCTGCTCCGGCCACGTCGAATCGGCCAGAACCGGGTCTACAGCCGTCAAGATCGAGCACGGTTGATCCTGATCCTGCGCGGCAAGCGGCTGGGCTTCTCGCTCACCGAGATCGGCGAATGGCTGGCGCTCTACGATGCCGATCCGCTGCAGATCGAGCAGACCCGCCATCTGGCCCAACGTGTCGAGATTCGCCTGACGCGTCTCGAGCGACAGCGCGACGATCTCGAGGCCACAATCGGCGAGCTCCGGCAAATTCGGGTCGAGATCGCAACCCATCTGGCGTCGGTGGATCCGGCGGACAATGGCGCCGCAATCGATCGGCCGCAGCTCAGGGCTGATGGACCGCGGCCGTCCAATCGGCAAGGAATCGCTCCCGCTTCAACCGATCGAGAAACACCAGAAGCGCAGGCCCAAGAGTAATGGGAATGGCGGATGCGGTGTCGGCAAGCGTTGGTGAGCCGTCCTCGCTCGCGGCAAGCAGTGGCTGCAGGCCGGCCGTGTCGGCGATGATCTGCTGCCCTGCCTTGGACAGCAGGTAGTCCACGAACAGCTTGGCCAGGACCGGCTGACGGGCAGCACGGGGGATGGCAACCACACGCGACATGACCAGCATGTAGTCGCGTGGTTGGATGATGCCGATGGCGGCACCAGCCTTCTCGCGAGCACGGGCGTACGACCCCAGCACATTGTAGGCGATGAGCGCGTCGCCGTTCTCGATCGCGTCCAGAATCTCGCCCGATGTCGGCAGCAGCCGCACGCCAATCTCACCCAGGGCCAGCGTCAGCCGCCAGAACCGGCTGGACAGAACCGAATCCTGCGTGGCGAACAGGTAGCCGACCCCGCTCCGCGCTATGTCGTAGGTGGCGACGCGATGGCGGAACCGATCCGGTTCGCCCTGCAGGAGCCGCAGCAGCTCGGGCCGGGAGCGCGGCACCTCCGCTTCGGCAAGGGCGCCGCGCCGATAGACGATTACCGCAGGCTCGAGGGTGAAGCCGTAGGCTTCGTTGCGCCAGTTGGCCCAATCGGGCACGCGTAACGTCTCCTGCGAGACGTGCGGCTGGGTCCAGCCATCGTTCACCAGCTTGGCCTGCAGGTCCATGGCGGAGCTGATGACCAGGTCGGGTGTGAGCCCGTCCGCAGGCTCAACGACACCCTGGTAGAGGGGGATGGTCGTCAGCTCGCGGAAGGTTATTGCAATGTCCGAATGTGCCGCCTGGAAACCACGCAGCAGCGGCTCCATCAACGGCCGGTCGGTGGCGGCATCGATCTGCAGACGCCCTCGCTCGGCCGCTAAGGCTGGATAGTCGAAGCTCTGCTTGGCACCCGCACCCGCCGATGCCAGCAGCATCACCAAAAGTGCAGCAGTCGCCACCGAAGGCGGCACAGGTTCCCGCAACGCACGCAGAACGAGACGCACGATCAGCCCGCCACCCTGCCGGTCCTGCAAGGTGAGGTCGCCGCCATGGGCGTCGACCACGGCTTTCACGATCGCCAGACCCAGGCCACTGCCGGGGCTCCGCTCGCCAGAGGTGCCACGCACGAACCGCTCGAGCACTCGGGTCTTTTCCACGTCGGGGATTCCTGGCCCGCGATCCACAAACTCGATCTGCAGCCTTTTGCCGCCATCGATCGGCTGGAGGCGGATCTGCACGGGGTACTGGTCCCCGGCATAGTTGCGCGCATTGTCGAGCAAGTTGACGAAGGCTTCCCGCAAGGTGATGGGATCGCCTTCGACCAGAGCCGGGCAGGTGAGCGCACGCAGGTTGAGCTCGATCGGCGGGCAGCCGACCCCGGACTCCGCATGCTGCGCGACCTGACGTAGCAGCGCTGCCATATCGACTCGTTGGCGTGCCGCCATCTGACCGCGATGGGCCACCATGGTGTGGCTCAGCAGCTGGTTGGTGACCTGGCTGGCGAGGGCGGCATTGCGCTGGATCCTGTCGACATAGGAGCGGAGATAGGTCGCGTCGTCCTCCTCTACAGCGAGGTCCGCCTGAGCCCGCAGCGCCGCCAGCGGCGTGCGGATCTGGTGGGCGGCATCGGCGAGAAAGGTCTGCATCAATCCGAGATTGGCCTGCAGCCGCTGCATGAAGCGGTTGAGCGCGGTCAGCAGCTCGCGGACCTCGGCGGGGACGGGCATCTCGATCGGCGTGAGATCGGTAGGCTCCCGTTGACCTACCAACCGTCCGACCGTGGCCAGTGGCGCAAGCGCCCGCCTGACACCGAACCAGAGCAACCCTCCGGCGACGAGCGCCATCAGCAGCACCGGAAGGAAGGCATTGGCGAAAATCTCGCCGGCCAACGCCCTGCGCTCGTCGCGTGAATGTGCCACCACGACGGTGACCCAGCTGCCGCCGGCCGAGGCGAAGAACCGCCCCAGCACCGCGGCCCTGAGGGTGGTGCCGTGATAGTTGACGTTGGCGAAACGGGGCGCGGCGGCTCGAGCGAGCGGCAGCTCGGCCGCAAGGTCGGGATAGCCGGTGATCAGTGCGCCGGCCGGTCCGGCAATTCGGTAGAATATCCGATCGCGCCTGCCGGTGGCCAGTATTGCCAGCGCCGCATAGGGCAGATCGGCGCTGACCTCGCCATCGTCGAACTGCAGCGTATCGGCAATGCTC
>JAPJRA010000304.1 GCA_030824835.1 Geminicoccaceae bacterium
CATCTGCCCGGCCTTGGCCCCCAGCGCCGCGCCCGCCGGTAGCCTGAGCCAGGATTGCGCGGTGAATTCCTCGCCGCCTTCGGTGAACCCGCCCTCCAGCACCAGCAGCTCGATTCCGCCCTGCGGAACGAGGTCGATCTCGGCGCCGGCGGCCCAGCGTTCCAGGCGGACGTCCTCGTTGGCGTCGCGGAACAGCGGCAGCAGCTCGACGCCGGCGCGGCCCTGCGCCGGCTCGTAGGGCATGCCGGTGGTGTCGAGGCGGATCTGTGTGCGGTCGGCGAGGTCGAACTGCCAGAGCTTGACGAAGATCGTGCAGCCCGGCGCCGATGCCGGGGTGTGGCGGGATTGGGGCGGGTTGCGGACGTAGGTGCCGGGGCCGCAATCGCCGTGCTCGTCCTGGAAGACGCCGTCCAGGACTAGGAACTCCTCGCCGCCGCCGTGGACATGGGCCGGGAACGCGCTGCCGGGCGCGTAGCGGACGATGCTCGTGGCACGAGCCACCTCGTCGCCGATCCGGTCCAGCATCCGACGCTCGACACCGGCCGCGGGCGACGGCACCCAGGCTTCGTCCGCGCCGTGCACGGCGGCGCGCCTCGTGAAATCGGCATTCAGCTCCACTCGCTTTCTCCCCGACCGGGCCAAGACCGGCAATGGTCGGAGCTCATATGGGGGGCGCCGTGGCCGCATCCAGCGGTGCCAGGTGAGCGAGTGCTCACTCAGGACTTGTCGGCGCCGCCGACGGCGTTATCTTCCGGCCATGAACAAGCCCCGCCTGCACGCCGAGGAACGCCGGGTCGCCATCGTCGAGGCGGCCAAGCCGCTGTTCGCGCGGCACGGCTTCGCCGGGACCACGACCAAGCAGCTGGCCCGTGCGGCCGGCGTGTCCGAAGCGCTGGTGTTCCAGCATTTCCCGAGCAAGGCCGCCCTCTACGAGGAGATCCTGCGGCTCGGCTGTCAGGGCGATCCGGGTTTGGAGCGGCTTGCCGGTCTGGCGCCGTCGACCGCGTCGCTGGTCGAGATGGTGCATCTGTTGATCCAGCACGTGGCGCTGGGCGCCTGTGGCCAGCCGCACGAGAAAGAGGTCGAGGAGCGGCTGGCTCTGCACAGCCTGGTCGAGGACGGCGAGTATGTCCGGCTGGTGTCGGCCTGGGTGGTGGCGGAGATCCTGCCCAAGTTTACCGCCTGTCATGCGGCCGCCGCCGCGGCCGGCGATCTGCGCCCGGATAGCGGCGAGGCCGCCAATGCCTTCTGGTTCGCCTATCACGTGGCGTCGATGATGGCCTTCGGGCGCCTCACCGACCGGCCGGTCTACCCCTATGCCGGGCTGTTCGAGGTCGTGCTGGTCGATCTCGCCCGCTTCGTGCTGCGCGGGATCGGGCTCGAGGACCGAGCCATCGCAGCCCATCTCGACCCTGGAGCTCTCCAGCCGGCCGCGCCGCTGCCGGCCGCTGCTGCCGAATGACCGAGGAAACGATGGCCACGTCGACCTACGAGGATACCCGTGCGCAGCCGGACCGGGCCGACCGCAAGCCGTCGCGGCGACGGGTCGCGGTCTGGTTCATCATCGTGGCGCTGCTCCTGGGCCTGGTGGGCGGGGGGATCTACGGCTTCGACCGCTTCCGAACCAAGGCCATCGCCGACTTCTTCGCGAGTCAGGTGCCGCCGCCGACGCCGGTGGCGGCGGCGGCGGCCGAGCTCGGGCCGATGCCCATGTTCCTCGACGGCATCGGCACGCTGACCGCGGTGCGCCAGGTGAATCTGGCGCCCGAGGCCGAGGGTCGGGTGGTGACGATCGAGTTCACCTCCGGCGCCACGGTGGAGGCGGGAGCGCCGCTGGTGCAGCTCAACGATGCCCCGGAGCAGGCCGACCTCGCCAGCTACCTGGCGCGCGAGCGGCTGGCGATCGCTAACCTGGAGCGCACGCAGCGCCTGGCGAGGCGCGACTTTGCGACCCAGGCCACGGTCGACGAGAACCAGCAGCAGCTCGAGGACGCCCGCGCCGGTATCGCCAGAAGCCGGGCGGTGATCGACCAGAAGCTGCTCAAGGCGCCGTTCGCGGGCCAGCTCGGCATCCGCCATGTCGAGCTCGGCCAATATGTCGGCAAGGGCGACGAGCTGGTGACGCTCACCGATCTCGACCAGCTCTACGCCAACTTCACCCTGCCCGAGCAGAACCGGGCGGCGGTCGAGGTCGGGCAGAAGGTGGAGCTGCACGCCGACGCCTTCCCGGGCGAGACCTTCACCGGTGCGATCACCACGATCGAGCCCCAGGTCGATCCCGGCACGCGCGTGATCCGGCTGCAGGCGACCCTGGACAATCCCGGCCATCGGCTGCTGCCCGGCATGTTCGTTAACGCGCGCGTGGTGCTGCCGCCCAGTGCGGACGTGATCAGCGTGCCGGAGACCGCGATCGATCGGACGCTCTATGGGGATTCGGTGTTCGTGGTGCAGGAGGGGGGGAAGGGCGCCGACGGCAAGCCGACCCACACGGCGGTGCAGACCTTCGTCGAGGCAGGCCTCAGCTTCGACGGCCGGGTGGCCATCGTGCGCGGGGTCGAGCCCGGCCAGCTGGTGGTGAGCTCGGGCCAGCTCAAGCTGCAGAACGGCAGCCCCGTCACCGTCACCACCGACACCACGCTGACGCCGCCGGCCAAGGCGCCGGTCCAGTGAGCACGGCAGCGGCCATGGAAGCCAGGGCATGAAGTTCACCGACATATTCGTGCGCCGGCCGGTGCTGGCCGCCGTGGTCAGCCTGCTGATCCTGCTGATCGGCCTGCGCGCCTTCTTCGAGCTGCCGGTGCGTCAGTACCCGGAGCTGAAGAACACGGTGATCACCGTGACCACCTCCTATCCGGGCGCCTCGGCCGAGCTGATGCAGGGCTTCATCACGACGCCCATCGCCCAGGCCGTGGCCTCGGCCGAGGGCATCGACTACATGACCGCATCGTCGATGCAGGGCCAGAGCACGGTCAAGGCTTTCATCCAGCTGAACTGGGACCCCAACGTCGCCATGACCGACGTCATGGCCAAGGTGCAGCAGGTCAAGTACCAGATTCCCAACGAGGCCAACGACCCAGTCATCCTGAAGTCGACCGGCGACACGACTGCGGTCATGTACATGGGCTTCTCCAGCCCGGAGCTGACCGGCCCGGCGATCACCGACTATCTGACCCGCGTGGTGCAGCCGCTGCTGGCCACGGTCCCCGGCGTGGCCGAGGCCCAGATCCTGGGCGGGCAGCCGTTCGCAATGCGGGTCTGGCTCGACCCGGCGCGGATGGCGGCACGCGGGATCTCGCCGCCCGAGGTGGCCGCCGCGATCCAGGCCAATAATTTCCAGTCGGCACCCGGCCAGGCCAAGGGCTACTTCACCGTCGTCGACATCGTGGCCGACACCGGCTTGAAGAGCCTGGACGAGTTCCGCGACATGGTGGTCAAGGCCGAGGCTGGCGGCCTGGTCAGGCTGCGCGACATCGCCACGATCGAGCTTGGCGCGCAGAACAGCAATTCGTCGGTGTCCATGAACGGCCAGCGGGCGGTGTTCATCGGCGTCAACGCGACGCCCACCGGCAACCCGCTGGAGATCGTCCAGGGCGTGCGCGATATCCTGCCCACGATCGAGCGCGGCCTGCCGCCGACGGTCGAGGCGGAGGTGGTCTACGATTCGACGCGCTTCATCGAATCCTCGATCGAGGAGGTCGAGCGCACGCTAATCGAGGCCGTGGCTATCGTCGTCGTGGTGATCTTCTTATTCCTGGGCTCGATGCGCTCGGTGCTGATCCCGGTGGTGACGATCCCGCTCTCGATCATCGGCGGCTGCATGCTGATGCTGGCCCTGGGCTTCAGCCTCAACCTGCTGACGCTGCTGGCCATGGTGCTGGCCATCGGGCTCGTCGTCGACGACGCCATCGTCGTGGTCGAGAACGTCCACCGACACATCGAGGAGGGGCTGACGCCGCTGCAGGCGTCCCTGGTTGGTGCCCGCGAGATCGCCGGCCCCGTGGTCGCAATGACGATCACGCTGGCCGCCGTGTACGCGCCGATCGGCTTCCTCACCGGCCTCACCGGGGCGCTGTTCCGCGAGTTCGCGTTCACGCTGGCAGGAGCCGTGATCATCTCGGGCGTCGTGGCGCTGACCCTGTCGCCGATGATGTGCTCGATGATCCTGCAGGGGCACGGCTCGCAAGGGCGCTTCGCCAACCTGATCGACCGGGTCTTCACGCGGGTCACCGACTGGTACGGGCGGCGCCTCGACCGCTCGCTCGACTACCGCCCGGTGACCGCCCTGTTTGCCGTCGCGGTGCTGGCGCTGACCGGCTTCCTGTTCACCCACACCCAGTCCGAGCTAGCGCCGGCCGAGGACCAGGGCATCGTCTTCTCGCTGATCAAGGCGCCGCAATATGCCAATCTCGATTATGTCGATGCCTTCGGGGAGCAGGTCGACCAGGTCTTCGCCTCGTTCCCCGAGACGGACACGCGGTTTGTCATCAACGGCATCGAGGGTGGCCCCAGCAGTGGCATCGCCGGCATGATCCTCAAGCCGTGGGACGAGCGGACCCGCAGCGAGCAGGAGCTCACCCCGCTGGTCCAGGGCGGCCTCGGGGCGATCACCGGCCAGAGCGTGTTCGCGTTCTCGCTGCCGCCGTTGCCGGGCTCGACCGGCGGCCTGCCGGTGCAGATGGTGATCAGCTCGCCTGCGGGCTACGAGACCGTGTTCAAGCTGATGGAGGAGATCAAGGCCGCCGCGCGCAAGAGCGGCCTGTTCATCGTCACCGACAGCGACCTCGCCTTCAACAACCCGGTGATTCGGGTTCAGGTCGACCGGGCCAAGGCCAACGATCTGGGCATCACCATGGCGTCGGTCGGCGAGGCGCTGGCGACCATGGTCGGCGGCAACTACGTCAACCGGTTCAATCTTAACGGCCGCTCCTACGAGGTCATCCCGCAGGTGCCGCGTGCTGAACGGCTGACCGCCGCGAGCCTCGGCCAGTACTACGTCAAGACCAAAAGCGGCGAGTCCGTGCCGCTGTCGACGGTGGTGCGGATCAAGACCGGCACCGCCCCCAACGCGCTCACCCAGTACAATCAGCTCAATGCGGCGACCTTCTCCGCGGTGCCGATGCCGGGCGTGAGCATGGGCCAGGCGGTGGCGTTCCTCGAGCAGCAGGCCAGGGAGCTGCTGCCGGCGGACTTCCAGCACGCGTTCCTGTCGGACTCGCGCCAGTACGTCACCGAGGGCAACCAGCTCACCGTCACCTTTGCGTTCGCGCTGGTGGTGATCTTCCTGGTGCTGGCCGCCCAGTTCGAATCCTTGCGCGACCCGTTCGTGATCCTGGTCAGCGTGCCGATGTCGATCTGCGGCGCCTTGCTGCCGCTGTTCTTCGGTCTCGGTACCTTGAACATCTACACCCAGATCGGCCTCGTGACCCTGATCGGCCTGATCAGCAAGCACGGCATC
>JAPJRA010000305.1 GCA_030824835.1 Geminicoccaceae bacterium
TGCCGCATGGCGGGCGCACCGGGCTCATGGGGGGTGCGGTCAGCCGGCCCGGGGAGGTGATCGTCTCCACCGCCCGCATGACGGCGATCGAGCGCCTCGATCCCTTGGAGCTGACCGCCATCGTCCAGGCCGGTGTGACCCTGGAAGCGCTTCAAGACGCCGCGCGCGCCCATGGCCTCGATCCCGGCATCGACCTGCCGGCCCGGGGTTCGGCCACGCTGGGCGGCATGGTCGCGACCAATGCCGGCGGGCTCCTGGCCTTCCGCAACGGCAACACGCGGCACCGCGTCCTGGGGCTGGAGGTCGTCCTGCCGGACGGGCGGGTGATGAACGAGCTGACGCGGGTGGTGAAGACCAGCGCCGGCTACGATCTCAAGCACCTGTTCATCGGTGCGGAAGGCACGCTGGGTCTGGTCACGCGCATCGCCATTAAGCTGGAGCCAGTGGAGCCGTCGCGCGCCACCGCCTTCCTGGCCGTGCCGGACACCGCAGCGACACTCGAGGTAGTGCGTCACTTCCTGGCCGCACCGTCAGGCAGCCTGCGCGCCGCCGAGATGATGTGGGCGAACTATGCACGGCGGAGCGCGACCGGTCATGGGCTTGCCAGATCGCAACTGGCGCTTGACGCTCCAGCCTTCCTCCTGCTCGAGCTGGCGGCCGCGACGTCCGAGGAAGCGGCCACACTTCTGGAGCACGGGATCGAGGCCGTCTGGGAGCGCGCCGGGCTGCTCGACGGCACCGTTGCGCAAACCCTGGAGCAGCGCGATCGGCTGTGGCGGCTGCGCGAGAACACCGAGCCCGTTCAGCGCTCCTTCGCCCACATCCTGTCGTTCGACATCTCGGTCCCGCCGAGTTTGATCGACGGCTACGTGGCCGCCATGCAGCAGCGGCTGGCCGCCGTCGATTCGACGTTGGAAGCCTGTGTCTATGGCCACGTCGCCGACGGCAATCTCCACATCATGGTCGGCGGCGATTCCGCGTTCGCACCGGAGCTGGTGGCGGCGGTCGAGGGCGCCCTTTACACGGGATTGCGCGAACTCGGCGGATCCTTCTCGGCCGAGCACGGCATCGGTCTGAAGAAGAAGCCGGCCTATGCGCGCTACGCCGATCCCGTGCGCCGGGAGCTGGCGACCGGCATCAAGGCCGTCCTGGACCCAAAGGGCCTTTTCAACCCCGGCAAGGTCGTCTGAGCAGCGCAGCGCCGGGGCCGTCACTCGGGCCTATGACGCCTCGATGTCGACGTCTCAAAGACCCGCTCCTCGGCAACGCCGCGATCGAACTCCTCCTGTGATAGGCGTGTCCGCACCGCCAGCGCGAAGACGAAGGCCGAAAGCGCCACCAGGGCGACGATGTCCCGGCCGAATCCGATGACGCCGATGCCACCGAAGGTGCCGAGCCAGGAGACGATGCCAATGCCGCCCAGATAGGGCAGCAGCCAAAGCGCCTCACGCGTGTCGATCGCCTCGCGCCGACCGGAGCGGGCGTTGACCAGGAACAGGGCCAAGCCCAGCAGGAGGCAGATCCCCAGCCGCAAGATCGTGCTCCATCCGCTCCAATTGATGACCAGCGTGGCGATGGCGAACGCCGGAAACGCGATCAGGAGCACTGCGGGCAAGTGGAAGGGCGGTGCGCATCGGGCAGGAGCGATCGAAGTGCGACCACCGCCACCGGGCCGACGACGAACGAAGGCACGACGGCCGACGAGTTCAACGGGACGATCTCGGTGAACGGGAACAGGACCAGGGCGAGGGTCGCAAGGCCAAATTGAGCACCAGCGCCGCCAGTCGGACCCCTTGCGCCGAAAGACTCTCGGACAGCCTAGGGAAAAAGCCATTCTCGGCCAAGGCAAGGCGGGAATTGGAGCCTACCGATACCAAGCCGCTGCCGAACGGGCCAGCCACGGCACCGACATTCAGCAGACTAACCAGCTGGAGCAGGCCGACAGCCGACGCGATGGCGCCCAGCGGACCGAGCTGGTTCGGCATCGTGATCTTCGCCCAGCCGCTTGCCAGATCCGCTGGGTCCAGAGCGCCGATAAAGGCGAACTGCACGCCACCATAGATCAATAGGCAGACCAGGACGGCGATAATCAGGGCGACAGGCACATTGACGCCGGGGTTCTGCACCTCACCGGCCATGTCGATGGCATGGCGGAAGCCGATGTAGGAAAAGATTACCCCGCCGGGCGAGAGACCGGCCAGGATAACGGCGAGGCCCATCGGTGCGAAGCCGCCGGCAGCGACGAAATTACCGGGCTCGAACCGCGTGGCGACCAACATGGCGGCGATCAGGACCGGAATGGCGATCTTTGCCCAGGTGATGGTCGAGTTGATGGTGGTGAGAAATTCCACGCCCAGCGCGTCGACTATGGTGAACAGCAGCAGAAGTTCGACTGCCAAGCCAGCCCACGCGAAGACCCCGCTGTCGGGTGACGTGTAGAGCCAGGAAAAATAAGGGGCGAGTTAGCGCAGCATCGCCTCGACCTCAATGGAGGCGGTCGTGTTGTAGCCGACCCAGCCACTCCACCCCATCGCCACGGCGACCACATTGCCGTGGCTGAACTGGGGAATGCGGGCAATGCCGCCAGGTACTGGCAGCATCGCCGAGATCTCGGCGAAGGTCAGCGCCAGCAGGAGCATGGCGCCGCCGCCCAGGACTCAGGCGATCATTGCCGCAGGTCGGGCAAACCGGACGGCCATCAGCGGCGCGAACAGCCAGCCGGAGCCGACCACGCCGCTGACGGCAACGAAGGTGATACCGATCACCCCAATGTCGCGGTGGATTTTGGCCACAGTGCTTTCCTCCAGCATCGCGGCGCGCCACTTGCCCGAGCCGCGCGATCAACTTCTATGCGTCCAAGACTGGCGTGGAGGCCGGCGTCACTCCACCGGTTCCAACTCCCGGCGCTTGCCGGCTTGGGCCGGCGTGAAAGCGGCAACCAAGCGCATCAGGTCACCCGGAAAGGTCAGGCGGACGTGCGTCACCGGCGTATTCGAGCGCCAGGTCGTACGCTCGACCACAAGACAGGCGCGGCCAGGGGGTATCCCCAGCGCGGCCGCGAGCTCGGCATCGGCTTCGACGGCCGCGATCTCGTGGGTGGCCTCATTCCACGGGACGTGCTGCAGCAGCCAGGTGCCCGGCGGCTCCAGCGTGAAGTCGACGTTGGCCGCCTCCGGCACGGCCGCGAGATTGATCAGCCGGTTCTCCAACGCGAACGGGCGGCTGCCGGCATTGTGCAGGCAGGTCAGGGCCAGCACCTGGGCCCGCGCACCGACCGGAATCAGATCCCGGTCGGCAGCCGTGGCGCGCCGGCGCTCACTGTCCAGTAGCTTGAGGCCGTAAGCATGGCCACGCCGCTCGACCTCGACACGGATGTCGGGAATTTCCAGCACGGCCGATTGTACCGGCGGTCGGGCCACGAAACTGCCCGCCCGTCGCCGGCGCTCGACCAGCCCGGCCGAGACAAGGGCGGTGAGCGCCTTGTTCACGGTCATACGCGCGCAACCGTAACGCTCCATCAGGTCGTGCTCACGCGGGATGCGCTGCCCGGGTGGCCAGGCCCCGGAAAGGATCTTGCGCTCGATATCGTCACAGATGCGCCGATGCAACGTGGTCGCGCCGAGCGGCGCCTCGTCGCTCATGCGAGCAGCCGGGTCATGGTCCGCGCGAATCGCGCCCGCACCGCGTCGCGAGCGACATGACGTCCTTCCCGCACCACCAAACGACCTGCGCGCCACACACTATGAATGGTTGAGCTCCCTCCGGCGAATACCATGCTGTCGAGTAGCGCGTCGCCGCGTCGCCCGACAAGGGCAGGATGCGCACCATCGATGGTCACGAAGTCGGCGGCAGCGCCGCGGCACAACCCGGCCGCGACACCCAGCGCCTGTGCTCCGCCACGGATCGCGGCCTCGAACAGGGCACGGCCGGTCGCTGGCTGGGTTGTCGTGGCCAGGACGTTGCGGGCACGGTGATGGAGGCGTTGCGAATATTCGAGCTGGCGCAGCTCGCCGCCCACGTCGATCAGCACGTTGGAGTCGCTGCCGACGCCGTAGGACCCACCGGCCGCAAGGAATGGCAGCGCATTGAAAGTGCCGTCGCCGAGATTGGCTTCGGTGATCGGACACAGGCCGGCGACGGCGCCGGTGCGAGCCATGGCCACCGCTTCCTTGTCCGTCATGTGGGTGGCATGGATCAGGCACCAACGGCGGTCGACCGGCGCGTGCTCCAGAAGCCATTCGACCGGCCGCAGGCCGCTCCAGCCGACACAGGCGTCGACCTCGGCCACCTGCTCCGCCACGTGGATGTGGATCGGGCCGCCGCCCGCCAGTGGCAGGATGGCGGCAAGCTCGGCCGCGGTCACGGCGCGCAGTGAATGCGGGGCGATGCCCACCACCGCGTCGGGCAGGCCAGCGACCGCGGCCCGGCTCGCCTCCATCAGCCGCGCGAAGGATTCGGGATTGGAAAGGAAGCGGCGCTGTCCGGGATTCGGCGCCTGCCCGCCGAAGCCGGCATGCGCGTAGAACACCGGCAGCAGGGTCAGGCCGATGCCGCTGATCTCCGCGGCGGCAGCGATACGGGCTCCCATTTCTGCCATATCCGCATAGGGCGCGCCGTCGATCCCGTGGTGCAGATAGTGGAACTCGCCGACACGGGTGAAGCCTGCCTCCAGCATCTCCACCTGCAACTGGGTCGCCACCGCCTCGACGTCATCCGGCTCCATCTGCCCGAGAAATTGGTACATCACCTCGCGCCAGGTCCAGAAGCTGTCGGCCGTGTCGCCGCGCCGCTCGGCAAGGCCGGCCATGCCGCGCTGGAAGGCGTGGCTGTGCAGGTTGGGCATTCCGGGCAGTGCCACGCCGTGGCGCTCGTCCGTCGGCCCCGCCGCCGCCCCGACCTCGATGCCGGTGATGATGCCCCGATCCACGGTCACGCGCACGTCGTCGGCCCAGCCTTCCGGTAGCAGCGCCTGGGCAAAAAACAGGGTCGTCGTGGTCGGCATGCGATTCGTCCTGGACAGGCCTCGGTCTCTTTTGTATAGACATAAATGAAAACCGGGGCAAGTCGAACGAGACGGAGGTGACGCGGTGTCGGTACGGGTGGATGCGATCTGGCGGAATGCCCGGCTGTGCACGCTGACCGGGCCGGAGCTGGGCATGGTCGAGCAGGGCCTGGTGGCGGCCAGAGCGGGCCGCATCGTCTACGCCGGGGCCGCCACCGAGGCGCCGGAGCTGGATGCCCATACCGTTCACGAATGCGCCGGCCGCTGGATCACGCCGGGCCTGATCGACTGCCACACTCATCTCGTCCACGGCGGCGACCGCGCGCACGAGTTCGAGCTGCGGCTGGCCGGCGCCAGCTACGAGGAGGTGACGCGCGCCGGCGGTGGCATCGTCTCGACCGTCAAGGCGACCCGCGCGGCGGACGAGGATAC
>JAPJRA010000306.1 GCA_030824835.1 Geminicoccaceae bacterium
GCCATTCACCCTGGAGATCTTTCAAGTCCCAGAGCCTCCCTATGGGAGCAAGAGCTGGTTCGACTGGCTTCGCTGGATGGTCACGGTGATGAACCCTGATGATCCGCAGTTTCACTTCATCGCATCCCTGCTGGCGAGCGCCGCTCGCTACGGGAAGCTGACAGAGAAGCAGGCAGCAGCGGCCAACCGCGCAATCGAGCGCATCGCGGCCGCTTACGAGGCTGATGACCTCTTGTGCCTCAATACAGGCCGGGCTCCGGCAGAGGTCGTCCCGATGCGCCCGACCCTCCACATCGACAACACGAAGGGCGGCGCTTGATGCGTGAGTTTGCCAAAATCTCAACCTCGATCTGGGGCAGTCGCAAGTTCAAGTCGCTACCCTCCGACGATGCGCGGCTTGTCTACCTATACCTCCACACCTGCCCGCACGTTAATTCGCTCGGATGCTTCGTCCTGCCATTCGGATATGCCCTTTCCGACCTCGGATGGAACGACATGGATACCGATCCGATACGGTATCGGAACTGTATCCGTGACCTATGCGATAGCGGTCTCATCGGCTTCGATAAGGGTGAAAACCTCGTTCGTATCGTCGATTTTCTCAAGCATTCACCCTTCTCCAACGAGAAGCATGCGAAAGGGGCCATCAAGCTCCTGGGTGGCATTCCTGATTGCCAAGAAAAATTGCTTCTTATCAATGATATATCGCAAATGAAATTCGTTTCTTCGGCCCTTCTCCCGGCCTCGTCAGATACCGAAGCGATACCCTATCGATATACCGAGACCGAGACCGAGACCGAGACAAGAGACCAAGAGAGACCTAACGGTCTCTTGTCATCTGGCGATGACTGCCGCCCGGCGGATCATCGGGCAGAGGAAACGCAAGCCGAGATCGAGGCCAAGAGTCGGGCCGCTGCCGAGGCGGAAGAAGTCGCATTGGCCGTCGCCGCCTACAACGACACGGCTCAGCAGGCGGGATGGCCGGCGGTTCAGAAGCTGACCCCGGCACGGCGCGCGGCTCTGCGCTCTCGGCTGAAGGAAGCCGGGGGGCTTGAGGGCTGGCAGTTCGCCTTGGGCAAGGCCCGGGCATCCCCGCACCTCTGCGGACAGAACGACCGCGGCTGGCGCGCCAGCTTCGACTTCCTGACCGCCCAATCATCCTTCGCCAAACTCATGGAGGGCAACTATGACCCAAGACCCGCAAATCCCGGTTGCCGTCCGTCTGGCGGCCCTTACCCCGGCCGCAACGGACAGCCAGGTGGTCTCGTCGGTGCAGCAATGCGGAGTCGATCTTCGTGAGCGCCGGGACCACAAGTTTTCGTACGAGCGCCCTGACGGCACGATCGCTCCGGCGCGGGTGGTGACCTATTGGTCGGCCAGCGCGGAGACTGTGGACCAGATCGAGGCCGCGCGCCGCCGCCTCGCCCACAGCCTGACCCCGCCAGCGCGGGACCAGGCGATCGGGTGGATCGCCGAGCTCTCGGTCATCACCGCGCGCCGCATGGACGATGACATGACCGAGGACCTGCGGGCAGCAGCCTATTCGAGCCGGCTTGCGGACTACCCGGCCGACATCGCCCGGCATGCCCTGCTGGTCCATCGCTGGAAGTTCTTCCCGACCTGGGCGGAGGTGGCCGACGTCTGCGACGCGCTCCTGGAGCCACGCCGCCAGATGCAGGCAGCCTTGGATGCGGCAGAGCGCGAGGCTCGTGAACGCGAGCTGAAGGCTCGGGCCCTTCCGACGGAAAGCACCGCGGTCAAGACGCCCGAGGAGCGCGCAGCCGTCTCCGCCTCGCTGGGCGATCTGATCGCCGGGATCAACGCGAGAGCCGCCGCAGAGCGTGCCGAAGCCGAGGCGCGAAACGCCAGCCAGGCTGACCCGGACCTGACGAACACCCCCACCGCCTGATCACAGGGAGACCCACCATGTCGCACCACTTCCCAGCCCCGATGACCGTGCAGCAGATCGCCGAGCGCGGCACCAGCATGATGGACGAGGCCACCGCCACTCTGCGGCTGGCTTCGGAGATGGCCGAGTTCGAGCGCGTCACCGGCCGCAAGGTGATCCTATCCGAGGCGGCACAGCCCGGGTCCGAACCCGGCACGTTCGCCGTGGAATGGGTCAGGGGTATTCCGACCGAGCCCGACGCCGAGCTGGTCGACGCGCTGCATCCGGCGCCCGTGCCTTCGGTCGAGGTGCAGGATATACCGCAGGGGCCACAGGATCAGCCAGAAACCGGCAAGTCGGCCTCGCCCGCTATCGCGGAGCCTACGACCGAAGGTGGCCCCTCAGCGGTCAGCACAGAGCCTCTGCGGGGCATGCCTGAACCGGCCCGCACCATGAACTGGGCCGGATTGACCCTGCCCGAGCGGCGGATCGTCAAGCACCTGGAGCGCCTGCCGGACACCTTCGCGCCGCAGGACGACCTGTGCCTGGTCGAGATGCTGACCAGCGGCAACAAGATCGACCTGGTCGCCGAATTCCTGGGCGTGGCGCGCGGCGATGCGCTCGCCCGGTGGAAGTCGATGCTCACCGACGATGTGGTCGGCGCCGACGGACGCCCCTCGCTCGACGGGCAGAAGCGCCTGCTGGCCGCGCTGCGCTACCGCGTCGAGGCCGCGTGATGCTGGAGGAAACCCCATCGACGGACCCTATAAAATCCGTCCCGAAGCGGCCCGAGGACGTGGCCGCGATGTGCGACGGCAAGATCGCGTTTGCCAGCCCGCAGCTGGCGCACCAAGCGGCGAAGCGCAGGCGCGGCTACGCACTTGAGGCATATCATTGCCCCGTCTGTGGGCAGTTTCATCTCGGGGCTCCGCTGCCCAAGCGGCCCAAGCCCGAGCGCCGGCAACTCAAGCGGCCGAGGAACCGGAACGGCGTGCGCAACGCAGCGAATTGGGGGCGGGAATGAGCGCTCTCGAACTCATCGGCATCTGGCTGCTCATCTTCGTCATCCTCTCGACTTGGTGGGGCTCATGAGCATGCATCAGACCATCCGCCCCACGCTCCGCGTGATGACCGTCCAGGACGCCCTGTCGTGGGCATTCAGCACCGAGAAGGCGGCGCTGGACTTCGACCAGTACGGCGCGCACGAGTTCGACCGGGTGGGCGTCGACCCCATCTGGCGCGGCATCCAGATGCAGGCGCTCGGCGTGGCGGTCGACGGTGGCGGGTCCAGCGATCCGGCGCACGATGCCCAGATCATCGCCGCCGCGGTCGAGGCCCTGCCGATCGGGCACGGTGGCCGCAAGATGGCGATCCAGGTTGCTGACCTGGCCCGGGCCCGCAGCGCGCCGGACTGGGGGCAGGGGGATCGCCTGGCCTGCATCCCCGAGGGCTGGGACTGGGACGAAAAGCTAGGCGAGTTCCTGGCGGGCTCGCGCAAGGACGGCAGCGTGTGGGCCTGGCGCTGCAAGCGCCGCAAGAGCCACGAGCGGCGCGGCGACTGGTGCCCGGTCAGCTACACCGGGACCGCGCGCATCATCGCCGCCAAGCGCCGCAACTACCTGCTGTGGTGGGGTGCGCTGCTGTACCTGCTGGGAGAGCTGCAGCGGCCCGGCCTGCTGTCCTCGATCGAGCTGTCTGGCGGGATGCCGGATATGGCGCCGTGGAAGGTGGAAGGATGCTAAGAGCATCCGTTCACTTCGCGCCAGATAGCCTCTCGCTTATCGGGAGGCAGCCTGGACCATGCCACGATCACGGTCTTGACGTACTGCGGCGTCCCGCTCTGCCATTTGCCGCGCAGCTGCTGCGACACGGTGTTTTCAGAGACACCCAGCAGCTTTGCCAGCATCTTCTGGTTCAGGCCCGCCATGCGGGCACGCTGCTGCCACGGTTCACTGCTCGCGGGGGCATGGGGTGCTGGGGCGGCTTTCTCCGCCGCGTCGGAGATGGCCCGAACGGCTTCAGCGGCAGTCACGTCGAACCAGTCGCCATTGATCCGCTTTTCAGAAAGAAGGAGGTGGGCAGCCCTTTCCACCTTGAACGCAACAGATCGAGCGAACGGTCGGGAGTACTGCAGCGTCAGGATCGTAGGGTTGGATACTTGGATCATCCGCAGTCGGTGACCAGGGTTCGTAGCTACGCCGATCTTTTGGGGGCCGCCCGCGCTTCCGATGACGTAGACCGAGGATTCGCTGCTGGCCGGTGCGAAAATTGAACCGGCCATTACTCACCCTCGGCATCAAGGGCCTGCTCCACAAGGAGGCGGATAGCCTTGGACCGATTGGGCATGTCGGGGTGCTTCCGGCGCCATTCATCCACGCGCTTCGTCCATCGCGCAGTGGCGACGATCTGAATGCGCTCGGTCGCGCTCTCCTGCTCCAGCTTCGGCGGCAACTCTGTCTCTGCCCGATTCAATTTCTTTGCCCTGTGCATATCAGCCTCTTGCTTATCATGCCATGGGGTGTATCATACACACATTAACATGATGCGCAACACGGCATCGGTTCCCATTCCCCGAAAGACCACCCCATGAAAACCCCCATCATCCTCCTCACCACCCTCGCCCTCTCGGCCTGCGCCACCACGACCCTCCGCCTCCCTGACGGCTCCCTCCACACCTGCCGCCACTACCTGGACGGCATCGTGATGTGGGATAGCTCCAACACCGACGACGCCACGCAGGCATGTCGGGTGGTGGGTGTGGAAAGGATGGGCCGGTGATGACCCGCTACGAACCATACTGCGACTGCCCCGGCGGCCATGCCACGATGGTCCCCGACCCGAACGGGCGGTGGCGCCGGGCTGACGAGGGCTGGCAGGACATCAGCACGGCGCGGAAGGGGGTCTTGATGCTGACGCGTAGAGCCAATGGCCGCATCGACGTGGCTCAGCTTTACGACAACCCTTTCGGCAAAAAGAACACCGTAATTGATGAATGGTCCGGCAGGTGGTGGACGGCCACCCAATGGGCACCAATTCCTACCACGGAGACCGACCATGCCTGACCCCACCGACCCGCACCCCGTGGCAGACGACCCCAGCGGCATCGCGCAGCAGATGCCGGAGGGCGACGAGGTGATCGCCCGCCGCGCCGCAGTCGCAGAGGCCTACCAACGGGGTCGAGAAAGCGGCATGCGTGAAGCGCAAGGCATAGCTCGCAGGGTGGCGCTAGAACGCAGAAGCCTACATGTGGGTCAAGCTATCGCAGCGGAAATCCTCTACGCCCTCTCCCCCGAACCCGATGGAGGCCAGGATGGCTGACCAGAACAACGCGCCGGAACGCATTTGGCATCATTCGGACGGGGCATATCTGTCCTGCCAGCCAGCTATGCATTGGGAGTGGCAGGAATACGTTCGCAAAGACCTCGCCCGCGCAGATCGCGCCGCGCCCGAGGGGCAGGTGCAGGCGCTGATGCGTTCAGCATTCCGCGTCACCGAAGCATGGGGGCCGCGCCATTTCGCCATGGTGTTCAAGTTCC
>JAPJRA010000307.1:0-4425 GCA_030824835.1 Geminicoccaceae bacterium
AGTTTATATTGAATAAATATTCCAATATAGCAAATATATTTATAAATATGCATTCCAACTTGGAATAACATTGCATATGTAGCATAATTTTTTCAGATAATACTTATACGATAAGAATTCTTATGACAGTATAAAGTCATGCCGCAGTGCAACAGTCGAGAGCCGAATCCACTCCAGCGAGGCGATCCGCCGGTTTCGTACGCAGGTGGCACATCGGCTTAGCGCAGGCGGGTGTTGAGGAAAGGCACTGCTGCAAGCAAATCTCCGGCGGCGACTACGCGGTTATTCGCGAGCGAAGCAGTTTGCAAGCTTCGGCATTCATGATAAGGCGTCGAGTTGCGTTGTGCATACGATGGGAGTGCGTTGATGACCCTGGATGAACTCAATTCTGCCGTAGCGGCGACGACCGGCAAGCCGAAGGCCGAGGCGGCCAAATCGGTAGCGGCCGTGCTGCACGGTATCCAGGACGCCTTGACCAAGGGTCAGAAGGTCTCGATCGCCGGTTTCGGCGTGTTCGAGGTCGCGGAGCGGCCGGAGCGCGAGGGGCGCAATCCACAAACGGGCGAGGCGATCAAGATCGCTGCCAGCCGCGCCGTCAAGTTCAAGCCAGGCAAGGGCCTGAAAGACGCGGTCAACGGCTGAAATGGCCGACGGTTCGCCGCGTCACGCGGCGAACCGTGTCCGGAGACTCCGTGGCGACGGACTCAGATGCCCTCGCCGCGGTGAATGCCGCATTCGGTCTTATCCAGCTGCCACCACCGACCGGCGCGCACGTCCTCGCCCTCCTTGACCGGCCGCGTGCAGGGCATGCAGCCGATGGAAGGGTAGCCAAGGGCCAGGAGGGGGTGCAGCGGCAGCTGCCGCAACCGGCGATATTGCCGGATGTCATCCATCGACCAGTTGACCAGTGGGTTGAGCTTGAGCTGACCGGTGGCCGGATCGGTCTCGATCGCGGGCAGCGCCGTCCGCAGGCCACCCTGGAAACGCTTGCGGCCGGTGATCCAGCCCGCGAACCCGGCCAATGCCTCGTCGAGCGGCTCGGTCTTGCGGATGTGGCAGCACAGATCGGGCTCGCGGCTCCAGAGATCGCCGGCCGGATCCGACTTCGCGAGCGCGGCTGGATCGGGGCGGATCGAGCGCACGTCCTCGAGGCCGAGCCAGTCGACCAGATCGTCCTTGTAGGCCAGCGTCTCCGGAAACAGCTTGCCCGTTTCGAGGAATATCACTGGCGTCCGCCGATCGACGCTGGCGATCATGTCGAGCAGAACGGCACTCTCCGCCCCGAACGACGACACCATCGCTATCTGCCCGGCGAACGGACCGGTCAGCGCCGCCCGTAACAGGGCCAGCCCGTCGAGCTCGCCCCAGGTGCTGCGCGCCCAGTCCAGCGATACCCGCTCGGTTCCCGTCTCCATTGTCCCGACCGCTGTCATCGCACCACGATCCTCGGCCAAAAATTGGCTGGGGTTTATGTACTCACACGAAACCTAAATGTAAATGGTTTGGAATTACAAGATTGTACTGCTATTTCTGGTCCGCTGCTTACAAACTGCGCAAGGGGCGGCAATGGGGCGCGCCCGCGCGCGGACGCTAGGCAGTCCTGCGCACGCGGCCTATCGTGGGCTTCCCGTGGCACGGGCGTTGCATCTTCAGACGGCAACGGAACATAGATGAGGGCCCGCTTGATGCAGGTGCAGACGCAAGGCGCCGCAGCCCCCTTGACGGGAGCGCTGGCGGACTATGACGCCGGCGGTCATTTCTGCGAGTTCGAGCATTGCGTCGCGCAGAGTGCTGCCGGCAGCCTGATCCGATCCCGGCTGGATGTGCTGGGGCTGGCAGAGCTCGCCAATCGAGCGCGTGCGGCCGAAGCCGAGCTGTACAATCAGGGCATCACCTTCACGATCTACAGTGATGGCGATGCCATCGACCGGATCCTGCCATTCGACGTCATCCCACGCATCATCACGGCCAAGGACTGGGCGGTGATCGAGGCCGGGGTCCGGCAGCGGGTGCAGACGCTCAACCTGTTCCTGGCCGACATCTACGGCCCGCAGAAGGTGCTCAAGGACGGGATCATCCCGTCCGAGCTGGTGCTGGGCAACGCCAACTATCGCGCCGAGATGTGCGGTCTGGAGCTGCCGCACGGCACCTATATCCACATCAACGGCACCGACCTCATCCGCGACGGCCAGGGCAGGTTCCGCGTCCTCGAGGACAATGGGCGGGCGCCCTCGGGCGTGTCCTACGTGGTCGAGAACCGGCATCTGATGCTGCGTGCCTTCTCGGACCTGATGAAGGACGTGCCGGTGCGGCCGGTGTCCGACTATGGCCGCCAGCTGCACGAGAAGCTGTGCGAGGCGGCACCGCCGGAAGTCGTCGACCCTCAGGTGGTGCTGCTGTCGCCCGGCGTGTTCAACTCGGCCTATTTCGAGCATGTCTTCCTCGCCCGCGAGATGGGCGTGCCGCTGGTCGAGGGCCGCGATCTCGTGGTCGAGAACGACCGCGTGTTCATGCGCACGGTCGCCGGCCCGGTCCGGGTGGACATGATCTATCGCCGGCTGAACGACGATTTCCTCGACCCCGAGGCGTTCAATCCGGAGAGCATGCTGGGCGTGCCGGGGCTGATGCGCGCCTACCGCAAGGGTACGGTGGCGCTGGCCAACGCCATCGGCACCGGTGTGGCCGACGACAAGGCGGTCTATGCCTACGTGCCGCGCCTGATCCGCTACTATCTCAGCGAGGATCCCGTCATCGACAATGTCGAGACCCGGATCTGCCGCGAGCCCGATGCGCTTGCCTACACGCTGGAGCATCTGGCCGAGCTGGTGGTCAAGCCCGTCGGCGAATCGGGCGGCTATGGCATCACCATCGGGCCGCGCGCCACCAAGGGCGAGATCGCCCTCGCCCGCGAACGGCTCCTGGCCGATCCGGCCAACTACATCAGCCAGCCCATGATCGACCTGTCCGTGGCGCCGACCCTGATCGACGGGGCCATGGAGCCTCGGCACGTCGATCTGCGGCCGTTCGCCGTCACCGGCAAGACCACCTGGGTGCTGCCGGGTGGCCTGTCGCGGGTCGCGCTCAAGCGCGGCTCGCTCGTCGTCAACTCCTCCCAGGGCGGTGGCTCGAAAGATACCTGGGTGCTGCAGGAGCGCCCCGCATGACCCGTCTGCTCTCCCGTTCGGCGGAAAATCTGTTCTGGCTCGCGCGCTACATCGAGCGGGCCGAAAACCTGGCGCGCATCCTGGATGTGCAGGAGACCTTCGCCCGCGACAGCGGCGGGCGGCAGGACTGGCGCATGGTGCTGGTCATCAACGCGGACGCCGAGGCGTTCTACAAGCTGCACACCGAGGCCGTGTCCGCCAACGTGCTGCGCTTCTACATCACCGAGCGCAGCAACCCGACCTCGATCTTCGCGGCGGTCCATGCCGCCCGCGAGAACGCCCGGGCGCTGCGGCCGCTGATCTCGACCGAGATGTGGCGGCAGCTCAACATGCTCTACAACCGCCTCCTGGCGCTGAAGCCGGCGGACGTGGCGGAAGAGAAGCTGTCGGGTCTGTGCGACTGGATCAAGCGCGGCTGCGACGCGCATACCGGCATCACCGCCGGCACGTTCTACCGCGACGAGGGCTGGTGCTTCTACCAGCTGGGCGCCGCCATCGAATGCGCCGACCAGACGACGCGCCTGCTGGACGCGAAGTTCCTCAACTTCATGGCCCAGGACGACCACGACCCCGGCTCCGCCGCCGACAGCTTCTATTGGATGGCGCTGCTGCGCTCGGCCGCTGGCTACCAGGCCTTCCGCCGCCGGCATCCGCGCGGCATGGCCCCGGAGCAGGTGGCGGCGTTCCTGCTGTCGGACCCCTGTTTCCCGCGCTCGGTCGCCTGCTGTCTGGGTATCATCGACGAGCAGCTCAATACTCTGCGCCGCTTCTACGGCCTGCGCGCGGCGGCACCCGCCCTCGAGTTCCTGGATGAGATCCGTGACAATCTCGAGGTCCGCAAGGTCAAGGCGGCGATCGGCAAGGGCGAGCTGCACCGTTTCGACGACTTCCTGCAGCGCAGCTTCAACCAGCTCACGACGCTGATCGCCGATGCGTTCTTCCTCCATGCACCGGTGGCCGGAGAGGCGGCGAAGGCCAGCGTCCCGGCCTGAGCGGACAGCCCTCACTTCATGCCCCGCCTCGAGGTTCATCACGCCACGGTCTATCATTACGCTCGACCGGTGAAGTTCGGGCAGCACCGTGCGATGCTGCGGCCGAGGGACAGCCACGACCTCAAGCTGCGGTCGGCGACGCTTGCCGTCTCGCCACATGCGGACGTGCGCTGGGTGCACGACGTGTTCGGCAATTCGATCACGCTGCTCGACTTCCACCACACGGCGGCCGAGCTGCGGATCGACAGCTGGATCGAGATCGAGCCGTT
>JAPJRA010000307.1:4435-5416 GCA_030824835.1 Geminicoccaceae bacterium
GCGCTGGATATGCCGCACTATCATCTCGCCGCCGAGGCCGAGCACTGGCCGTTCGCCTACGGCACCGAGGACCGTCGCGATCTCGGGCTGACCCTGAAGCGCCACTATCCGGACGGCCGCGGCAAGGTGCGCAGGTGGGCGCTGGAGCTGCTGGGCCCCGGCGAGCACGGCACGATCGAGCTGCTGACGACCCTCACCCAGCAAATCAAGGAGCGCCTGCGCTACATCGCTCGCGACGATGAGGGCACCCAGCCACCGCTGGAGACGCTGGCCAGGGGCAGCGGCACCTGCCGGGACTACGCGCTGCTGATGATGGAAGCCGCGCGCGCCCTCGGTTTCGCCGCCCGCTTCGTCACCGGCTACCTCTACGACCCGGCCCTCGACGGCGGCCCTTCCGGCACGCAGGGTGCCGGCGCCACCCACGCCTGGGTCCAGATCTACCTGCCCGGCGCCGGCTGGGTCGAGTTCGACCCCACCAACGGCATCATCGGCGGCCGCAACCTGATCCGCGTCGGCGTCGCGCGCGACCCGAAGCAGGCAATCCCTCTCGCCGGCAGCTTCACCGGCTCGCTCACGGACTATCTGGGGATGACGGTCGAGGTGCGCGTGGAGCGCATCGTCGACCGCAGGCCCGGCTAAGGCGGCGAGGCCCGCTCGACATGGCAGGCCGCACAGGCCTTGACCGGGCCGGCCTTGAGCCCGGCGGCCTGGCGGGCACGATGGCAGTCGGTGCAGAAGGCGTGAAACACGGTGTCGATCCGTCGCCACTCGGTGGTACCCCACGCCTTGTGGCAGGCGAGGCAGGGCTTCGGCCCGAGGCGCGGGCCGGTGAAATTGTGGTGGCAGGTCACGCAGTTCACGCCGCGGTGGAACTTGTGGTCGAAGCGCGTCGGCAGCAGCGGGCCCGACGCCAGCCCGTCCAGTCTCAGCTGCGAGGCCATGATCGACGCCGCGTCGGGCAAGCCGCTCGACCTTGCCGAC
>JAPJRA010000308.1:0-2860 GCA_030824835.1 Geminicoccaceae bacterium
GGAGGGCGCCTGCGGTGGCTCGATGGCGTGTGCCACCTGCCATGTCATCGTCGATGATGTCTTTGTCGACCAGCTACCGCCACCGTCGGCAGAAGAGGAGGATATGCTGGACTTCGCTGCCGACGTGCGCGCGAATTCCAGACTGGGCTGCCAGATTCGCCTTACTGCCGCGCTGGATGGACTTCGAGTAAGTGTACCCCGCTCGACATTGTTGAGCTGGCCATGAACCTCGATCTGGGTCTCGGCCGCCCGCCGGGCGAATGTCGTGTCGTGGTCGCCATGTCTGGCGGCGTCGACAGCTCGGTAACCGCGGCGCTGCTGGCGGAGGCCGGCTATGGCGTAGTGGGTGTCACCCTTCAGCTCTACGACCATGGGGCTGCTGCTGGACGTAAGGGCGCTTGCTGCGCTGGCCAGGATATCGACGACGCCCGTGATGTGGCTAATCGCTTGGGCATCCCGCACTACGTGCTGGATTTCGAGGCCCGCTTCAAGGCGGCCGTGATCGACGACTTCACCAGGGAATATGCCGAGGGTCGCACGCCCATACCCTGTGTGCGCTGCAATGAGCGGGTCAAGTTCACCGATCTCCTGGAGATTGCCCGCGACCTCGGTGCCGATGCTTTGGCCACCGGCCACTATGCGCGTCGCCTCGGCGGAGCGCAGGGTGCCGAGTTGCACAAAGCCGCCGATGCAGCCAAGGACCAGAGCTACTTCCTGTTTGCCACCACCGCTGCCCAACTGGACTATCTTCGCTTTCCGCTCGGCGACCTCGATAAGGCCGCGACCCGCGCCCATGCCCTGCGTCTTGGTCTCGAGGTCGCGGACAAGCCCGACAGCCAGGACATTTGCTTCGTTCCCAGTGGCCGTTACAGCGACGTAGTCGCCAAGCTGCGGCCGGACGCCTTCGAGCCCGGAGACCTCGTCCATGTCGACGGGCGCGTGCTCGGACAGCACGAGGGCATGGCTAATTACACGGTTGGCCAGCGCCGTGGCCTTAAGGTCGCCGATGGTGAGCGGCTCTATGTGGTCGATATCGAGCCAAGAAGCCGGCGGGTGACGGTTGGCCCCAAGGGGGCCGGCTGCAGTGGCGAGATGGAGCTGCGTCGAGTCAACTGGCTGCCTGCGCCGCCACCGCCGGGCGCGGTACAGTCGGTCATGGTCAAGCACCGCTACAACGAGGCCGCGGTACCGGCGCGGATCGAGGCTTTGCCGGGCGACGGCGCGCGCGTGACGTTGGATGTGCCGCAGGCCGGCATCGCCCCCGGCCAGGCCTGCGTTGCCTATCTCGGCACCCGTCTGCTGGCCGGTGGCTGGATCGAGCGCGCACCGCTGCTGTGGCGGGAAGCGTTAGCCGGCTCAGCGCTTGACAGGCAGCCGGCCCGACCCTAGATGACGCGGGCCGCGTCGACCCCCAGGGTCCGATGCCGTGTGGCGGAGTAGCTCAGTGGTAGAGCAGGGGAATCATAATCCCTTGGTCGGGGGTTCAAATCCCTCCTCCGCTACCAAGAAAGCTCGGTGGCCTTTTCTGGGCGTATAGATTTCAAGGTCTATTGCGGTGCCGTAACGCGCCAGTAAGCCGAACTACCCGACGCTTTAGGAAGGGTCGGGTGTTAGTATAAATTGTGCCTTGACGACGTTGAGAGCGTCCCACTCCTGCCCGCCAGCCTTATCCGGTCCGGTGAACGCCATCCAGGCCGATAGATCAGCGTCCATCCACTTGGTAGGGAACTGGTAGAAGAAGATTGTTCCTTCTGCGAAGTTCTCTAGTTCCTTGATTTTGTACCACGGGCCCCAGGGCTCTTTGGCTTCATAGAAGCCGACGCCTCGTTTGGTGGTGTCGTCCTCTGGAATGTGCCCCATCACCATGATGTAGCGCTGGAGATAGCGATTCCACGCTACACTCGGCGGCACGTCCAGGACATGTGCTTTTTCGAGCACCGGAACGCGCTGGTTGATATCTTTGGTCCAAATTGGATTGCCGACAATATCCGTGCCCGCGAAGAACTCATAGGAGCCACGACGTGCGGGCCTTTTCCTGGCGACGCGCATCAGATCGATCTGGCCAGGCGACTGGATCTCGCTCGGATGGGTCATCAACCTGGTGCTGTAGCTGTACATATGCCGCGTTATTCGGCCCGGTATCGCTCGTGCGGTGTGGCCTTTGCCGATCTGCAGGAAGCTCGGCATCAGGATTCCGTCGGCTGGCGTGAAAGCCCATTGGGCCTTGCTCCAGCTTCGACCGTCGTCGGTCGAGGTCGCCAAGCGCGCCTCTGTGAATCCCAGCAGGCGTGGGCGGCCGATGGTGAACCACATGTGCAGGCCGTCGACGCCCGTTGAGATCATGCCCCAACTCTTGCCGTTCCAGGGGAGCCAGCAACAGGTCTGCCCGAACGCATCGCCCTCCCAGACGTCGCTGCCGGACAGGCGGGGTGGCGTGCCCGTGATCCGACTCACGCCGATCGCGCGCTTGGTGACGTCACCGCTAGTAAATCCCCATCCGTCGCCGAAGGCGCCATAAAGGGCACCGTCGGTGTGCCAAGTCAGGGCAAAATTGTCGCTTTCGTCAGCGAACTTCTCCAGCGTGCCCATATCGAGCCGCACGTCGCTGAGATAGGGGCTCTGCGTCGGTTCGGCTGCCGCAAGTGGACTAATCGCAGCGCCGAGCAGGACAATAGCGATGGATATACGCGAGGCATCGACCAATGGTCTCCTCCCGGAGTGAATTGCACTTTAGGGTGTAAGAACTAGCGCTAGATTACAATTTTAAAGTGACCATATGACGCGCCGACCTGGCCGGTGGCCGCCGCTTGACCCGATGAGGCATGGCAACATGCAACTTTTTCTGGCCTCTGGGCGGCTC
>JAPJRA010000308.1:2870-5413 GCA_030824835.1 Geminicoccaceae bacterium
CGCCATTCGGGAGCTTATTCTCCCGTGATGGCAACTTTCGAGCACCGAAACTCTTTCGGGATCGGTGAGGAGGTTGCTGGCCCATGGTGATTTTGATCGTTGAGGACGAGATTCTGGTGGGTCTGGCGCTCAAGCTCGTCCTGCGCATCGGCGGCTATTGTGTGCTTGGCCCGGCTGCCACGGCCGAAGACGCGCTGCACCTGGCTCAAGTGCAACATCCGGACCTGGCATTCGTGGATATCACGCTGAGCGGCGAGGAAGACGGCATCGCCGTGGCGCAGGCATTGACGACTCGCTACGGCACGTCCTGCATCTTCCTGACGGCCGAGCTCGACCGGGCGCGGTCGGCCAAAGAGGCGGCGTTGGGCGTCATCGCCAAGCCCTACGATCCTCCGGAACTCCTGCGGGCGGTCAAGCTCGTGAAGGCAATTCGAAAGGGTGCGCTACCGAGCCGGATACCCAGGCACCTGGAGCTCTTTCAATGACCGGGCTATGGCGCCCCGCTGATGCAGGACATTTGGGTGCCTAGCAGAAATAGGGCGCACAGGATTCTACTGGGCACCCAGAACTGTGCGCCTTGTGGGCGATCTGAGGGTCGCTTTATCCGAAGGCCACACTGCATGTTGCCAGCAGGCCGGTTCATGCCGCCAGCGGCCGGCCGGTGGCCGTGCCTGTCACTCCTCGTCGGTGCTTTCTTTCTGCACGATCACCTGCCGGCCGCGATACATGCCGGTCTTGAGATCAATGTGATGCGGACGACGGAACTCGCCCGAATCCTTGTCCTCGATCACCGTGGGTGCGGTCAGCGCGTCATGCGAGCGGCGCATGCCGCGGCGCGATGGCGAGGTTTTCCGTTTCGGAACGGCCATGGAAAAAATCCTTCGGGTCGGGATGGGCGCCGCTAGGCTCGGGCGGACCGCACGGGCGGACGCCGGCCGACGCGGGGCCGAAGCAAGGCGCGCGGCTTGATAGGGCATTGCGCCCACGCGGTCAACGCTACTGCCGCAGGGCTGGGCGTGTGCCGTGTGCTGGCCTAGCCTCCCGCATCCTTGCCGCCGAAAGAGACTCATGCGCCCGCGTACGCTGTTGCTGCTCCTGCTGTCCCTTGTTCTGCTGGTTCCGCTGGTGGCGGCGTACGGTCTGTGGTCGATCGACAGCTCCTACCTTCGCCGCCTGATCGCGACCAGGGTCGAGCAGGCGACCGGCCGCAGCTTCACGATCGACGGTCCGGTGGAGGTGAGATGGAGCCTGCATCCGACGTTCGCGCTGAGCCACATCGCCCTGGCCAATACGCCGGGCGCCGCCGAGCCGAGAATGGTCACGGTCGACCGGCTGGTGCTGCAGGTGGCAGCGCCGTCTGTGCTCAGCGGCCGTCCCGATCTCGAGCGACGAGTCTCTCATGCCTGGATATGCTGCTCGAGGCTGGAGCGAATGGCGGCGGCAACTGGGTGTTCCAGCCCGAGTCCCGGTTGCCCGCCGAGCCGGTTGCGGCGGATGCCGGTCCCGTGGACCCGGACTCGTTGCCCCGTGTGCGCCAGGTGCTGGTCGCGGATGCGCGGGTCCGTTACCGCGACGAGGCGGGAGCCACCACCGAGCTGAAGCTGGCCCGAGCGGCTCTCGATGCGTCGACCACGGATGCCTCGGCGAGTCTCGCGCTGGCCGGCAGCCCCGACGGCAAGCCGCTGCGATTCAGCGGTCGATTGGGCTCGATCGACGCGTTGATCGATAGGCATGGAATGCCGCTGACCGTCACCGATTTGGCCCTGGCGCTTGGCGGCTCCGACCTGGCCGGCAGTGCCAGCCTGCGAACGGACGGTGAGCGTCCGCGGGTCGAGGCCGATCTCACGGCGGATCGGCTCGATCTGCATGAGCTTGATGCCCGGCCTGACGCAGCAGGGCAGGCCGTCGACGACGCTGTCCTGTTCTCGAGGAGCCCGTTGCCATTCGATGCACTGTTCCGGCTCGATCTGCAGTTGCGTCTCCGCGCGGCGAGCGTTCGGACCAGCATCGGGGAAATGGCGCAGATGGAGCTGACCGCAACGCTCGATCAGGGGCGGTTGAATGTCCATCCGCTCGCCTTTCGCCTGCCGGAGCGACCCGTTGGCGGTGCGATCATGATCGATGCGGCGGACGACCCGGCTCGCGTGGAGATGCAGCTGAGCGGCGACGATCTGGATCTGGGCCGATTACTGGCGAGCTTGGCGCCGGACGCCACGGTGACGGGCAGGGGCACCATCCGGCTGCAGGTCGTGGCTCGTGGCCGCACGCCTCACGCGCTCGCCGCCTCCGCCACCGGCTCGGCAACCGTCCTGATCGGCGCCGGCAGGCTGCCGAGCGACCTGCTGAGCCGGTTGGCCGGTGGGTTGCACCGGCAATTCGCCGCTGCCACCGGGCCGGGCAGTGCCGTGGTCCTTCAATGTGCGGTGCTGAACGCGCAGGCTGAGAAGGGTCTGGCTCGGATGCGTCTGCTGGCCGAAGGACCCGAGGGCATGGTCATCGGCGGCGGCACGATCGACCTGGACCGCGAGCTGGTCGACCTGACC
>JAPJRA010000309.1 GCA_030824835.1 Geminicoccaceae bacterium
TGTTCGCACTGCGCGACGCCGCCCGCAAGCATCGCACGACCGTCGACGGGCTGCCCCAGCTACTGCTCCAGACCCGTTCCCTGCTGGAACAGATCGACGCCGGCACCGGCGACCTGGAAGCCGCCGAGCGCGCCGCCGCCCGCACGCTGCAGTCCTTCCGGCTGGCCGCCGGCGAGTTGACCCAAGCGCGCGCCGCGGCGGCGAAACGGCTGGCCGAGGCGATCCTTGAGGAGCTGCCGCCGCTGCGGCTGGAACGCGCCCGGATGCGGGTATCGCTGACGGCGCTGCCCGAATCCGAGTGGGGGCCGGACGGCGCCGAGCGCGTCGCCTTCGAGGTCTGCACCAATCCCGGCCAGCCGTTCGGGCCACTGGCGAAGATCGCCTCGGGCGGCGAGCTGTCGCGGTTCATGCTGGCGCTGAAGGTGGTGCTGGCGCGGCTCGACTCGACGGCGACCTTGATCTTCGACGAGGTCGACGCCGGCATCGGCGGTGCTACCGCCGATGCGGTCGGCGAGCGGCTGGCCCGCCTCGGCAAGGAGCGTCAGGTGCTGGTGGTGACGCACGCCCCGCAGGTGGCGGCCCGCGCCGATCACCATTTCAGCGTCGGCAAGCAGGTCGCCGACGGCCACACCCGGGTCGAGGTGCGGGAGCTGGCCCTGGAGGAGCGCCAGGATGAGATCGCCCGCATGCTGGCCGGGGCCGAGATCACCGATGCGGCCCGCGCCGCCGCCGCCAGCCTGATGGGAGTTCGATGAAGCGGCCTGCTACGCTGGAGCTGCCGGCGGACGAGTTGTCCGAGGAGGAGGCGGCGGCCGAGCTCGCCTGGCTGGCACAGGAGATCGCCCGGCACGATCGCCTCTACCATCGTGACGCGGCACCCGAGCTCTCGGACGCCGAGTACGACGCCCTGCGCCAGCGCAACAGCGCCATCGAGCGTCGCCTGCCGGAGCTGATCCGCGGCGACAGCCCGAGCCTGCGCGTCGGCGCGGCACCGGCCGAGGCGTTCGGCAAGGTCACCCACGCGGTGCCGATGCTCTCACTCGACAACGCCATGGCCGAGGACGAGGTGCGCGAGTTCGTGGCCCGCATCCGCCGGTTCTTGAACCTCGCCACCGATACGCCGCTGGCCTTCGTGGCCGAGCCCAAGATCGACGGCCTCTCCTGCTCGCTCCGCTACGAGTCGGGGTTCCTGGTCCGCGGCGCCACCCGCGGCGACGGCACGGTCGGCGAGGACGTCACGGCCAATGTCCGCACCATCCGCGACATCCCACAGCGTCTGGCCGTCGCCGACCCGCCCGACGTGCTGGAGGTCCGTGGCGAGGTCTACATGGAGCGCCAGGACTTCATGGCCCTCAACGAGCGGCGCCAAGCCAGGGGCGAGCCACCCTTCATGAACCCCCGCAACGCCGCCGCCGGGTCGCTGCGCCAGCTCGACAGCCGCATCACGGCCGACCGCCGGCTGCGCTTCTTCGCCTATGCCTGGGGCGAGGCCAGGCCGCCGATCGCCGGCACCTATGGCGGCTTTCTGGACCGCCTGACCGCGATGGGGTTCCGGGTCAACCCGGAGACGGCCCACTTCCAGGACACGGACGGGCTGGTCGGCTACCAGCGCGGCATCGCCGAACGGCGCCACGCCCTGCCCTACGACATCGACGGCGTGGTCGACAAGCTCGACCGGATCGACCTGCAGGAGCGGCTGGGATTCGTCGGCCGCGCGCCGCGCTGGGCGATCGCGCACAAGTTCGCCGCCGAGCGGGCCGAGACCGTCGTCAACGCGATCTCGATCCAGGTCGGCCGCACCGGGGCCCTGACGCCGGTGGCCGAGCTCGACCCGATCACGGTGGGCGGCGTCGTCGTCGCCCGGGCGACGCTGCACAACCAGGACTATATCGAGACCAAGGACATCCGCGTCGGCGACACCGTGGTCATCCAGCGGGCCGGCGACGTGATCCCGCAGGTGGTCGAGGTCGTCGAGGCCAGGCGGCCCGCCGACGCAAGCCGCTACGTCTTCCCCGACCATTGCCCGCAATGCGGCTCGCTGGCCGTCCGGCCCGAGGGCGAGGCCATCCGCCGCTGCACCGGCGGGCTGATCTGCCCGGCGCAGCTCGCCGAGCGGCTTCGGCACTTCGTCGCCCGCGGGGCCTTCGACATCGAGGGGCTGGGCCGCAAGCAGGTGCCGCAGCTGCTGGACGCCGGGCTGATCAGGAGCCCGGTCGATCTGTTCAAGCTCGCCCGCGACGAGCCCAAGCTCGCGACCCTGTCCGGGCTGGACGGATGGGGTGCGAGAAAGATCGACAAGCTCAAGGCGGCGATCGAGGCGCGGCGCACGGTCCCGCTTGAGCGGTTCATCTATGCTCTCGGCATCCGCTTCGTCGGCGAGGTCAACGCCAAGGTCCTGGCCCGGCACTACGGCGATTTCGCCCGCTGGCGCACGGCCATGCTGGCTCTGGCCGGCGGCGACGCCGAGGCCGTGGCCGAGCTCGACAATGTCGACGGCGTCGGCTCGGCCCTGATCGAGCAGCTGGCCGGGTTCTTCGGCGAGCCGCACAATCTGGTGGCCCTGGACGAGCTGGCGGCCGAGCTCGACATCGAGCCGCCGGCGCCGGTCCGTGGCGGCGCCTCGCCCCTGTCCGGCAAGACCATCGTGTTCACCGGCACGCTTGAGCAGATGAGCCGCGCCGAGGCGAAGGCGCGGGCCGAGCTGCTCGGCGCCAAGGTCGCGGGCTCGGTCTCGCGCAACACCGACTATGTCGTCGCGGGCACAGATGCCGGCTCCAAGCTCACCAAGGCCCGGGAGTACGGCGTGACGCTCTTGAGCGAGGCCGATTGGCTCGCTATGGCCAGCGCATGATCAGACTTGCGTCTATGCTCCTCGGCTACGGCTTTCTGGCACTCGGTGTGATCGGCCTGTTCCTGCCGATCTTCCAGGGTGGCATCTTCCTGTTCTTCGGCCTGCTGATCCTGGCCCGCCACGCGGCCTGGGCGGGGCGCCTCCTGGACTGGCTCAAGGCCCGGCATCCGACCATGGAGCGCCTGATCGACCGCGCCGAGCTATTGCTTGACCGGCTGGAGCGCTGGGCCGCGTCCAAGGTCGGTCGTGTGTTCGGCACCGAGACCGGCAGGTGAGTGATCGGGCATGGCGTCGGCGCTCCCCGGGCTGATCGTTCGCGCGGCCTGCGCCGACGATGTGCGGGCGCTCTGCGAGATGGCCAACGAGCCGGGCTATCGCTACGGCACGCTGCGCCCGCCGTTTCAGACCCTGGAAACGACCCGACACTGGTTCGCGGCACTGGGCGCCAATGACGTGATGCTGGTGGCCGAGGTCGACGGCCAGGTCGTCGGTAGCGCCGGTCTGCACCGGCAGACCGGGCGGCGCTCGCATGCCGGCCTGATCGGGATGGGCGTGCGCGACCGCTGGCAACGCCGCGGCATCGGTACGGCCCTGCTGGGTGCCGTCGTCGACAGCGCCGACAACTGGCTGGACATCCGCCGCCTCGAGCTTACCGTCTATGCCGACAACGTTCCGGCAATCACTCTTTACGAGCGGTTCGGCTTTGAGCTGGAGGGCAGGATGCGCGCCCACTCGTTTCGCGCCGGCAGCTATGTCGACACGTTGTTAATGGCGCGGTTGCGACATTTGCCGTGAGGTGGTGCTTGGCCGCGCTGCTGCCGTGCCTGCTGGTGTCGGCGGCCGAGGCAGCGGACGACAGGATCCGGCTGGAGCCGATCTCCGCGGCATCGGTCGCCGTCGTCGGCGTCGTGGCGCTCGGCGAGCGCTCGATCGAGCTCGCCGATGGTACCGTCGTCGAGCTGGAGACGGTGCCCGCCGACACGGGCGGCGATTCCGCTTTGCGCCTCTTCCGACTGCCTGAGCCTCGGCCGCTGGCGCCGATACGGCCCAACACCATCTGCGGGCAAGGTCGGGCGGTGAGCTTCATCGCGGTCGCCTATCCCGCCGACATGCTGGACCTGCCGGCATGGCAGCGCGACGAGTATCGCCTGGCCTTCTATGCCGGCGACACGCCACCGGCCATTGCCGGCCTGCGACGGGATGCCGGCGGTGACGACCTTTGCATGTGGGGCGCCTGGACCGCAGCCGGCGCTCCGGGGCCCTAGCCGAACCCGGCCGCAACAGCCGATGTGATCGAGAACCTGGATTGTCCGGCCGCCTGCGCCAGCTTATGGCGGACGGGCAGCGCCGACTGTGGCGCACGCTCCGCGCACCACATCACGAACGAGGTCGTCCATGTTCAAGGCCCTGAAGCCGGTCACCCTCGCCATGGCCCTCGTCGCGTCGCTAGCCGGCGCCGCCCGGGCCGACGTGGTCGTCGGCTCGAAGCTCGACGCCGAGGCCACGCTGCTCGGCAACATGATCCTGCTGATGCTCGACGCCAACGGCATCCAGACCCAGGACCGCCTGACCCTCGGCGGCACGCCGGTCGTCCGCAAGGCGATCATCGGCGGCGAGATCGACATCTATCCCGAGTATACGGGCAACGCCGCGTTCTTCTTCAACAAGGCCGACGACCCGGTCTGGAAGAACCTCGAGCAGGGCTACGAGGAGGCCAAGAAGCTCGACTTCGAGGCCAACAAGATCGTCTGGCTGGCCCCCGCCCCGGCCAACAACACCTGGGCCATCGCCCTGCGCAAGGACGTCGCGGACGAGGCCAAGGTGACGACCATGTCGGATTTCGGCAAATGGGTCACGGGCGGTGGCCAGGTGGTGCTGGCAGCCTCGGCGGAGTTCGTGAACTCGGCGGCGGCCCTGCCCTCGTTCCAGCAGGCCTACGGCTTCACGCTCAAGCCCGAGCAGCTCATCGTCCTCTCCGGCGGCGACACCGCCGCCACCATCCAGGCCGCGGCCAACCAGACCAACGGCGCCAACGCGGCCATGGTCTACGGCACCGACGGGGCGATCGGGGTCTCGGGCCTGACGGTTCTCGACGATGATCTGCACGTCCAGCCGGTCTACGCCCCGGCGCCGATCGTGCGCGAGGCGACGCTGGAGGCCAACCCCAAGATCCCCGAGATCCTCGCCCCGGTCTTCGCCAGCCTGAACCGCGAGACGCTGCAGGACCTCAACGCCCAGATCCAGGTCGAGGGCCTGCCCGCCAAGTCCGTGGCCGAGGACTACCTGCAGTCCAAGGGCTTCCTGTCCAAGTAGGCCGGCTGCGGCGCGATGGCAGCGGCCCTGCATCGCCGATCGATCGACCGTCTCGGCGCTCTGCTCGGCGCCGTGGGCGCGCTGGCCGTCGTGCTGGCGCCCTTCCTGGTCCTAAAGGCCAACCGCCTGGCGGCTGGAACGCCGCACTCCGTCCTGGAGGCCCTGCCCTGGGCGGCCGCTTGGCCGCTGCTGCTCCTGTTGCTGGCGGTCGCCGCGATCTCGATCCTCGTCAGGTCGCCGCTGATC
>JAPJRA010000310.1 GCA_030824835.1 Geminicoccaceae bacterium
TTGTTGGCTTGGCAGCGACAACCTCCCACCACGGACCCGGGTGGACAACCTCCATAGCAACGACAACTAGGTCATCCGGCGCAGGGGACCCTGGCGCTCGCTGGAGACGGTTGAGTTCGCCACCCTCGACTGGGTGGATTGGTTCAACAACCGCCGCCTGCTCGAGCCCATCGGCAACATCCCTCCCGCCGAAGCCGATGCGCGCTACTTTCGTCAGATCGAGACCCTCGCCATGGTGGCGTGACTCAACAAAATCAGCCTCCGGCAAACCCGGCGCGGTTCACCCAGGCCGCCGAGGTGGCCATCGCCGTCGAAGCCCTCAACCGCATGCTCGATCTTCGACGGCCGAATTCTGTCCGCATTGCCTGAGCGACAACAGGATAAGGGTGTCTTTCGCCCGCTGCACCTCGCTGCAACGCGCCAAGCTGCTGCGCAGCAGCCCCTGGCCGCTGCGGCAACCGACTGTCCCTAATTCCGTGTCTCAGCCGCGGGGTGCGGTCCAGGATCCCAGATGATTGACGATCCAATTGGGAGCGCCAAACCCGCCCGATTTCGAGAAACAGCGCAATCCGCTCCACGAGCCATCCCACATGACAGAGGCCGGCACGCCCGGGTTCTTCTCTCCGTCAACTAATAGTTGCAAAACTCCAAGGCCATGGCACAGGGTGGCGAACGTCTCGCCACCCATGACTGTCAGAGTGCGTGGCTGCCGAACTACCGCTGCAAGTCCGACCAACGAGCGCGCAATGAAAGCAGCCGCTTCATCGGCTGACATCTCACTGCCGATATTGGGAACGGCCACGCAGCAACCATGCTCCTCAAGAACTCCAGCGATCCTTGCGGCGCTTGTGTTCCTGTCTTCGTCGAATGTGGCAAGCCAGCACGGTTGAGCCGCGCGAACGGCAGCGACTTGGCTGGTCGCAACGGGATGATTGGTACCGACGATCACAAGATGCGGTGTTGGTGCATCGGCCACGACGGGAGCCCGCTTGCGGGCCAGGGCCCGCGCCAGGCCGGCGCTACCACACCATAGCGTCGGACCGGGCAGGGCTTCGGCGGCCTCGACGATTTGCTCAAGATCATCCTGCGTCGCCGCATCGCAGATCAGAACGGCCGTCTTGGCGTCTCTTGCCGTCACGTCGATGATCCCTCGGTGGGCGGCGACGCCATGTTGGGCCAGACGGGATTGCGGCTCGACGTCGACCCGGCGCCTCGAACCGTCGATGCCCACCAGCCACTGCATGCCGCCGATCGTCATCCGCCCCTGGTCAGGAAAGGCCGGTGCAAGGACGATTTGCCGGAAGACGCTCGCTGCGACCAAGGCCGCGATCTCCGCCGCCCAGTGGCCACGCAGCAGGCTGTCGATCTTCTTGAAGGCAATGGCGCTGCCAAGGAAGCTCGGCAGCGAAGCCCTGGCGCTCGCCACCGCAGCCGCCTCGGTCCCATCACGACAGGAAAGGTCGAGCGCATAGGAGCCGGAAGGATAGGGTGGCTCGCCATGCAACAGCACCGGCAAAGGCGCATGGCCGGTGAACTGGGCCGCACTGTCGAGTGCACCCGTAAGATCGTCGGCGATCAGGCGAACGGTCGTCATGCAGCATCCGATGCTGTCATCGCGGGGCCGACGACGGTGACTTTGATGCCGAGATCACGCAGCCGGCCGAGGTCCGCGGGGTCGGCACGTGAGTCCGTGAACAGCTCGTGGATGGCGTTGATATCGCAAATCCGGCAAAACGCCGCCGGGCGAAATTTGGAGGCGTCCGCCAGCAGCACCACGCGGCGCGCGGCGGCGATCATCGCGCGCTTCATGGCAGCGGTTTCCAGCGAGGTCTCGCTCAGGGTCGAACCGCTCAACGCATGCGTGCCAATGAGCGCCACGTCAGCGTTGAGATTGCCTAGGAAGGCCTGACCGGGCTCGCCGACCATGGTCAACGATCCCGCACGCAGCGTGCCACCCAGAACGACGATGCGGATCGCGTCGGACGCTGCCAGTCTCTGGCCGATGCCGAGGTCGTTGGTTACGGCGGTGAGTGCCAGCTTGCGCTCGACGCATCTTCGTGCCGCGGCAAGCACGGTCGAGCTGCTGTCGAAGATCACGCTCTCGCCCGCACGCAACGTGTCGGCTACCGCGTGGCCAATAGCCTGCTTCTCGGCGCGATCGAACTCGGCCGTGATTGCCGCTTCCGGCTCAAAGGTGGATTGGAGTTCTTTCTGGATCAGCGCGCCCCCATGGGAGCGCTCGAGATATCCCCGATTCTCGAGATGCTCGAGATCCCGCCGCACGGTCGAGGTTGAGATGCCGATCGCTTCGGATAGCTCCTGAATCGACGCAGCGCCGCGCCTTCGGATATGCTCGACCATGAAGGCACGGCGCTGCGCAGGGATGAGCTCGGGCCGTCGTGTGCTGGTCATGGTGGTATCGCTGTCAGCTTGAGAGGTGCGTTGATCGACGAGAAGCATCAGGGATATAAACACGCCAAATACAATCTAACGCATAGTACCGGACAAGGTCCATATTGGCGCGATGATAATCGTGAAACCAATGGCCAGTCGGAGAAGGCCCGCAGCGGGTAATGCCTAAATGGAAGCCATGGGTGTGGGCACAATTGAAGAGACGCGACGCACGATGCAATTTGAAGCCGCCTGTAGCAGGATACGATCACTCAACGTAGCATCCGGGCCACCTGTTTTGGAACGAAATGATAAAACCTGATGCGAGTCAAGCCGGCACGGCTGGAAAATTCGCTGGAATGCGACGAAGGATGAAGCTTGTCGAGCGGCTATGAAACTTTTTGCGCCAAACTGCCAAAAAATGGCTTCGCACCCAACGGGCTTTGCGTTAGCGTCAGGAAAATTCTGGCATTGGGGAGCCTTAATTGCCTCGACCGAGGATTGCCATCACCTCAGGAGATCCGGCCGGGATAGGGCCTGAGATCATGGCGCGGGCAGTGGCTGCTCTGCGGCCCCGCATCGCGGCCGGGGAATTCAATCTCGCTCTTATCGGCTCAGCACGCATGCAAGCTGTCGCCGTCCGGGCGCTCGGGCTCAGCGATGACATGCCAGTCGCCAGTCGCGACGACGCTCGCGACCGTTCGGCGAGCCTTGTCTTTGTTGATGTCGACACGTCGGCCTCGACCATCCAAGTCGGCTGTTCGACGACCGAGGGCGGGCGCGTCGCCTACGACGCGATCGCGACGGCGGTTGAGCTTGCGATGGGCGGAGCGGTCGACGCAATCTGCACCGGCCCGATCAGCAAGGAAGCCCTGAATTCTGCCGGCCACCACTATAGCGGCCACACCGAGCTTCTGGCCGATCTGACCGGCTCCCGCGATTCGGTGATGCTGCTGGCGCACGGCCACATGCGTGTCAGCCACGTGACCACTCATTGTGCGCTCGAGGATGTACCGCGGCGTGTCACACCCGAGCGGATCGGGCGCGTCGTCGCCTTGACTGACGACGCGTTGAAGGCGCTCGGACTGTCGCGGCGGCGCATCGCTGTTGCTGCCCTCAATCCACATGCAGGTGAGGGCGGGCTATTCGGCCGGCAGGATATCGACGTGGTCGAGCCGACGATTCGGGACCTGCGTGAGCGCGGCTTCGATGTCGAGGGCCCGCTGCCCGGCGACACCGTCTTCGTCAAGCTCCATGCCAAGCAGTTCGATGCGGTGGTGGCGATGTACCACGACCAAGGTCACATCCCGGTCAAGCTGCTCGGTTTCTCGGTCGACGAGAACACGGGGCGCTGGGAGGCGCTAAGTGGCGTCAATGTTACGCTCGGCCTGCCGATCATCCGTACCTCCGTCGACCATGGCACGGCATTCGACATCGCCGGTCGGGGCATCGCTAGCGAGACGAGCCTAATCGAGGCGGTCGAACTCGCCGTGGCGCTAGCCAAGCAGCGCGGCAGCGACGCTGTGACGGCACCCGCGCACGCCACCTGACCGCGACGCAGCGAACGGCACATGGACTCTCAACATTGCACAGGCCCCACCCCGATCACCCATTCGGTGTAGCCGGCCGTGAGAGGAACCAATGCATCTGAGTGAATTCGCGGCGCGGCCCGCCGAGACCTCTACGGGGAGACCGATGGCTGGCGCTGGTGAATTCACTCGTCTGATAGTTCTACGACAGGATCATCGAGTTTGTGAAGCTGGGCGCGAACGTCATGCACAAGAAGAGACTCCTCAATTACTGTAAGTAAGCATGAGGTCTCCGCTCTCTGAAACGTCGCGCCCGGGGTTTCCTGGGCAAATCTGCGCTTGACCAGGCGACGAAATCGCCTCGCAGTGTCTAGAGATGATGCAACGGCAAAGCACAGCATCACGATGGGAGGGCTTTATGTCGAAACGGATGATGACAGGGGCGCTGGCGCTTGCCCTCGCGGGCTCGTTCGCGCTCAAGGCTTCGGCGGCTGAATATCACTGGCCGGACAATATTCCGCCAGAAGCCAAGGCGCTCATGGAGCCGCTGCCGCTCTCGCCCACCGGCCAGGTCGTGCCGGGCTATCCCGATGGCGCGCCGGCGGTGTCTGCCGACGTCCTGACGTTCTCGGACGAGGATATCGCCAAGCTGAAGGCCGGCAAGTTCACGGCCGGTCTCGTCATGCACACCATGGACGCGGGCTGGCCACATCTGCAGGTCGCCGGCATCACCAATACCCTCAAGGACTTTGGTGTCGAAGTCGTCGGTGTGACGGACGCGAAGTTCAATGTCGGCCAGCAGATCAGCGATCTCGAGCAGATGACCGCACGCAAGCCGGACGTCATCTTCTCGATCCCGATCGATCCGCAGTCGCAAGCCGAGGCTTACAAGAAGGCCGCGGCCGCTGGAATCAAGCTCGTCTTCCTCGACAATGTCCCCGTCGGCATGGCGCCCGGCAAGGACTATGTCTCGGTGGTCGCCTCCGACAACGAGAAGAACGCCTACTACGCCGCGGACGAACTCGCCAAGGCGCTCGATGGCAAGGGCGAAGTCGGCATCATCACGCTGGTGTATGACTATTACTATTCCGTTGCCGCCCGCAAAGTTGGGGCGATGAAGGCGTTCGAGAAGTATCCGGATCTCAAGATGGTCGGTGTCGGAACCATCTCCAGCCCGGAAAAGGCTTATGAGGTTGCCACCTCCATGCTAACGGCAAACCCGGACCTAAAGGGCTTCTTCGTGGCCTGGGATACGCCGGCGCAGCAGACTGTGGCGGCGGCGAAGACCCTTGGACGCGATATTGTCGTCACCACCAACGACATTGCCGCCGATAGCGCGGTGAACGTCGCGCGCGGCGAGTTCCTGGCGGTGGGCGCCCAGCAACCCTATGACCAAGGCGTGGCCGAGGCCAAGGTCGCGGCGCTGGCGCTGCTCGGCAAGGAAGCGCCACCCTACATTTCCGTGCCGACGCTGCGCGTCAAGAA
>JAPJRA010000311.1:0-3419 GCA_030824835.1 Geminicoccaceae bacterium
ATGACCCCGAGGCCGACGAAGGCGGCGTTGACCATGCTATCGCTCCCAAGCTGCAGGCGGGCGGACGCTAATGGCTCCGGCACGCGCGGGCAAGCATGCCTGCCGTGACGTTGCCATCCGGCCGGGCCCGCGCGATAAGGCGTCCGCACCCGACATTTGAGGCATTTCCGCATGAGCCTGGCCCCGACGCGCGAGCCCACCCTTCTCCAGGACTACCGGCCACCTGCATATCTGACGCCGACGGTCGAGCTCGACTTCGTCCTCGAGCCCGAGGCCACCCTGGTCACCGCCAGGCAGCGCTTCGAGCGCAACCCCGACGCAGGCGAGGCGGCCGCGGACCTCGTGTTGTTCGGCGAGAGTCAGGAGCTGCTGGCGCTGCGGATCGACGGCGTGCCGGTGGAGGCGGGCCGTTACCGCGTGGAGGGCGACCGGCTCACGCTGCGGAGCCCACCGGCCGCGTTCACGCTCGAGGTGACCAGCCGCATCGATCCCAAGGCCAACACGAGCCTGATGGGCCTCTACGTCAGTAACGGCATCTTCTGCACGCAGTGCGAGCCCGAGGGCTTTCGCCGAATCATCTGGTCGCAGGACCGGCCGGACGTGATGTCGACCTACCGCGTGCGCATCGAGGCCGACCAGGCCGCATTCCCGGTGCTGTTGTCGAACGGCAACCTGCTGGAGACGGGCGAGCTGCCCGGCGCCAGGCATTGGGCGTTGTGGGAAGATCCGTTCCGCAAGCCGTCCTATCTGTTCGCGCTGGTCGCCGGCAACCTCGCCTGCTTGGCCGACGAGTTCGTGACCAGCTCCGGCCGGACCGTCCAGCTGCGCATCTACTCCGAGCAGGCCAACATCGAGCAGTGTCATCACGCCATGGCCTCGCTGAAGAAATCCATGAAGTGGGATGAAGATCGCTATGGCCTCGAATATGATCTGGACCTGTTCCAGATCGTGGCCGTGAACGACTTCAATTTCGGCGCCATGGAGAACAAGGGCCTCAATATCTTCAACACCTCCGCCACGCTGGCGGACCGCGCCACGGCCACCGACGCCGACTTCGTCAATGTCGAGCGGATCATCGCCCACGAATATTTCCACAACTGGACCGGTGACCGGGTCACCTGCCGCGACTGGTTCCAGCTGACTCTGAAGGAGGGCCTCACCGTCTTCCGCGACCAGCAGTTCACGGCCGACATGCACTCGGCCGGCGTCAAGCGGATCGGCGACGTGAGCGTCCTGCGCGACGCCCAATTCGCCGAGGATGCCGGGCCGCTGGCCCATCCGATCCGCCCCGAGCGCTACATCGAGATCAACAACTTCTATACGGGGACCGTTTACAACAAGGGCGCCGAGGTCATCCGGATGCTCCACACCATGATCGGCGAGGAGTGCTTCCAGAAGGGCATGAAGCTCTACTTCGCACGTCATGACGGCCAGGCCGTGACCTGCGAGGATTTCGTCCGGGCGATGGCCGACGCATCGGGCCGCGATCTCGGCCAGTTCATGCGCTGGTATGCCCAGGCGGGTACGCCGGAGCTCACGGTCAAGCGCAGCTACGATCCGGCGCTTCAGACCTTCACGCTGGAGATCAGTCAGAGCACGCCGGCGACGCCGGGTCAGCCCGAGAAGCTGCCCTTCCACATTCCGATCCGGATGGGCCTCGTCGGTGCTGACGGCGCTGCTCAGCCGCTGCAGCTCGAGGGCGAGAACGAGCCCAAGGGCACCGACCGCGTCCTCGAGCTTACCGAGCCCTCGCAAAGGTTCACGTTCCTCGGTGTCGAGTCCGAGCCCGTGCCGTCCCTGCTCCGGGAATTCTCGGCGCCGGTGAAGCTCGACGCCAGCTACGATGACGACGAGCTGGCCAGGCTGATGGCTTACGACACCGATGCCTTCACACGCTGGGACGCAGGTCAGCGTTTGGCCGGCAACGTGCTTCTCGGCCTGGTGAAGGACCATGCTGACGGCAGGCCGGCAGCGGCCCTGGATCAGCGTCTGATCGATGCGTTCGCCGCCAGCCTCGATCGTGCGTCCGAGGATCCGGCCATCGCCGCCAGGGCGCTGTCGCTGCCGAGCAGCGGCTATCTCGGCCAGCAGATGGCGACCATCGACGTCGAGGGCATCCACCACGCGCTTGACCACACGCGCAAGGCCCTGGGCCGCTCGCTGCGCGAGCGCTGGCTTGCCGCCTATCGGGCGCATGTCGACGAGGGGCCGTTCTCCTTGGCCACCGAGGCGATGAGCCGGCGGGCGCTGAAGAACCTGGCGCTGGCCTATCTGGCCCTGGCCGGCGATCCGGAGGGGCAGGACCTGGTCCGGCGCCAGTTCGAGGCGGCCGACAACATGACCGACAGCCTGTCGGCGCTGCGCCTGCTGACCGAAACCGGCATGCCCGACGGGGAGGCGGCATTGGCGCGCTTCTACGATCGCTGGCGGCACGAGCCCCTGGTCGTGAACAAGTGGTTCTCCCTGCAGGCGATGATCGAGGACGACGAGGCCTTGGCCCGGGTCGAGCGGCTGCTGGCCCATCCGGCCTTCTCCTGGTCCAACCCGAACCGCGTCCGCGCCGTGTTGGGTGCCTTCGCGATGTCCAACCTGACGGGCTTCCACCGCCGCGACGGTGCAGGCTATCGGCTTTTGACCGACAAGGTGCTGGAGCTGGACGGCCGCAATTCCCAGGTGGCGGCGCGCATGCTGGGGGCCCTGGGGCGCTGGCGCCGGTACGATGCGGGGCGCCAGGAGCTGATGCGGGCCGAGCTCGAGCGCGTGCTCGCGGCACCGGGCCTGTCCCGGGCCTCCTACGAGATTGCCAGCAAGAGCTTGGTCTGATGAAGTCGGATGGGTGGCGAGGAGAATGAGGGCATGATCGAGATCGGCCATTTCATCGCCGGGCGGCATCACGCCGGTGACGGCGGCCAGCTCGCCCCGGTGTTCAACCCGGCCACGGGCGAGCAGACCGGGCGCGTCGCCATGGGGGGCGCCGCCGAGATCGACGCCGCCGTGCAAGCTGCCTCGCTTGCCCAGCCAGACTGGGCGGCGACGCCATTGCTGCGCCGCATGCGGGTCATGTTCAAGCTCAAGGAGCTGCTCGAGCGCGACCTCGACCGGCTGGCCGCGCTGGTCACGGCCGAGCACGGCAAGACGCTGGAGGACGCGCGCGGCTCGGTCACGCGCGGGATGGAGGTGGTCGAGTTCGCCTGCGGCCTGCCGCAGCTGATGAAGGGCGAGTTCAGCCACCAGGTCGGCAGCGGCGTCGACCTCCTGTCCGTCCGCCATCCGCTGAGCGTGTGCGCCGGGATCACGCCGTTCAACTTCCCGGCGATGGTACCGCTGTGGATGGCACCGCTGGCGATCGCCTGCGGCAACGCCTTCATCCTCAAGCCGTCCGAGCGCGACCCGTCCTGCCCGCTGGCCCTGGCGGAGCT
>JAPJRA010000311.1:3429-5395 GCA_030824835.1 Geminicoccaceae bacterium
CGGAGCTGATGCTCGAAGCCGGCGTGCCCCCGGGCATCATGTCGGTGGTGAACGGCGGCAAAGCCGCTGTCGATGCGATCCTGACCCATCCTGGCATCGCCGCGGTGAGCTTCGTGGGCTCCACGCCGATCGCCGAGTATGTCTACAAGACCGGCACCGCGCACGGCAAACGGGTGCAGGCGCTGGGTGGTGCCAAGAACCACATGGTGGTCCTGCCCGACGCCGATCTCGACATGGCGGTCGACGCGTTGATGGGGGCCGCCTACGGCTCGGCGGGCGAGCGCTGCATGGCGGTCTCGGTGGCGGTGCCGGTGGGCGAGAGGACGGCGGCGGCGCTGGTCGAGCGGCTGGCACCACGGGTGCGCCAGCTGAAGATCGGCCCCGGCACGGAGCCCGGCGTCGAGATGGGGCCGCTGGTCACGGCCGAGCATCTGGCCAAGGTCCGCGCTTATGTGGATCTCGGCGTCGCCGAGGGGGCGGAGCTCGTGGTCGACGGGCGCGGCTTCAGGATGCAGGGCTACGAGGACGGCTACTTCCTTGGCGGCTGCCTCTTCGACCACGTCACCACCGACATGCGGATCTACCAGGAGGAGATCTTCGGCCCGGTGCTGGCCGTGGCCCGCGCGCCCTCCTTCGATGCCGCCGTCTCCATGGTGAACGCCCACGAGTACGGCAACGGCTGCGCCGTCTTCACCCGCGACGGCGATGCGGCACGGACCTTCGTCAACGCGGTCAACATCGGCATGGTTGGCGTCAACGTCCCGATCCCGGTGCCACTGTCGTTCCACAGCTTCGGCGGCTGGAAGCGCTCGCTGTTCGGCGACCATCACACCCACGGCATGGAGGGCGTGCGCTTCAACACCCGGCTCAAGGCGGTGACCAGCCGCTGGCCGACCGGCATCCGGGCGGGGGCCGACTTCAGCATCCCTACCCTGTGAGGCGATCGGGCGGGACAAGGCCAGACCGCCGCCGCTAGGCTGGGTTCGCCACATCCGAGCGCGGTGCCCGGCCGCGAGGAGACCATCTGCGTCATGACCACCGGCCCCTTGCCGATCTTCGACGGCCACAACGACACGCTGCTGCGCCTGCTGCTCAAGGAGCTGCCGGTCGACAGCTTCTTCGAGCGCGGCGAGGTGGGGCATCTCGACCTGCCGCGGGCGCGCGCGGGCGGCTTCGCCGGCGGCCTGTTCGCCTGTTTCGTGCCGTCCGACAGCCTCGACCTCGACCTGCCGGCGCCGGCGCGCGGCGGGTATTCGGTGCCGTTCCCGGGAACGCCCAGCCGCGACCGGGCGCTCGCGGTGACCGTCGCCATGGCCGCTCGGCTGGAGCGGCTGGCCCGCACCTCGGACGGGGCGGTGGCGGTCTGCCGTGATGCCGCCGACATCCGCCGCTGCCTGGCCCAGGGGGTCATGGCGGCGGTGCTGCACATCGAGGGGGCGGAGGCCATCGACCCCGAGCTCGAGGCGCTGGACGTGCTGCATGCGGCCGGGCTGCGCTCGCTTGGGCCCGTCTGGAGCCGGCCCAACATCTTCGGCCACGGCGTGCCGTTCCGCTTCCCGAGCTCGCCCGACACCGGCCCCGGCCTCACCGACGCCGGCAAGGCGCTGGTCCGCGCCTGCAACGAGCGGCGGATCATGGTCGACCTCAGCCACCTCAACGAGGCCGGCTTCTGGGACGTGGCCGCCATCAGCGACGCCCCCCTGGTCGCCACCCACTCCAACGCCCACGCGCTCTGCGGCTGCTCGCGCAACCTGACCGACCGGCAGCTGGATGCCATCCGCGACAGCGGCGGCGTGGTCGGGCTGAACCTCGCCGTGAGCTTCCTGCGCGCCGACGGCCGCAACGACCGCGACACCCCGGTCGAGACCCTGGTGGCCCATCTCGACCACCTGGTGGGGCGGCTCGGCGTCGACGGCGTGGCCCTGGGCACCGACTTCGACGGCTGCACCGTGCCGGCCTGCATCAC
>JAPJRA010000312.1 GCA_030824835.1 Geminicoccaceae bacterium
CCACGGCATCCGCGGCCTATGTCGTGGCGGCACAGCAGCAGGCCGAGTCGTACCGCAACGAGGCTGCCCTGGAGCTTGCTGCGCGTGGGCTGGAACTGGCCACCCTGCCGGTGACGCGATTCGCCCTGGCCTGCCTGGTCGGCCGCTTGCAGCTCGATCTCGGTCGCGCACCGGCGGCCGAGAGCGCGTTCGCCATGGCGCTGGATCTCGCTTACGACGCGGCGGAACGATGCCGTGCCCTGCTTGGGCTGGCGGCGGCGATGCGTCTGAGCGACCGGCTCGAGGAGGCGCTGGCGTGGCTGGACGCCGCGCAGGATACCGCCAGCGCCCCGGGGTTGATCGCGGAGCTGTCGGGCATTCACCATCTTCGCGGCAATCTCATGTTTCCCCTGGGGCGGCCCGAGGAATGCGCGCGGGAGCACGAGACGGCGCTGCAGCATGCGCGAGCGGCCGGGTCGCCCGAGCTGGAGGCCCGTGCCCTGGGCGGCTTGGGCGACGCCGAGTACGCCCGCGGCCACATGATCGCCGCGCATGCCGCTTTTGGCCGCTGCTGCGAGCTCGCCCGGCTGCATGGCTTTGGGCGCATCGAGGCAGCCAACGGGCCAATGGTGGCCATATCGTGCTGGTACACGCTCGATCTCGACCGGACCTTGCAGGAGAGCGATGCCGCCGTGGCGCTGGCGTTACGTGTCGGCCACCGTCGTGGTGCCATCATTGCCCATCATGCCGCCGTGATGAGCCTGCTGCTCCGCCTCGATCTGGGGCGGGCCGAGGTCCGTGTCGGCGAGGCCCAGGCGCTGACGGCGCAGATCGGTGCGCGGCGGTTCGAGGCGGAGAACCTGCTCTTCCTGGCGGAGAGCCGGATGCTGGCCGGTGAGCGCGAGGCTGCCGCGGCATTGGCGGAGCAGGCCATGGGATCGAGCCGGGAGACGGCCGTTAGCTATTTCGGCCCGTGCGTTCTGGGCATGCTGGCCTGGGTGGCCGGCGATCGCGATGCGCGCGCAGCCGCCATCGACGAGGCCGAGGCGCTGCTGGCCCACGGGTCGCTCGCGCACAATTTCCTGCTCTTTCGACGCTATGCCATCGAGGCCGCTCTCGATGCCGGGGACTGGGACGAGGCCGACCGGCATGCCGACGCGCTTGAAGACTATGCTGCGGCGGAACCGTCGCCGTGGACCGAGCTGTTCGTCGCCCGCGGCCGCGCCCTGGCTGCGCATGGCCGCACGCCCGGCGAGGCCGAGATCCGAGCCGAGCTGAGGCGACTGCGCGCCTCAGCCATGCGGTTCCGTGTCGATGCGGCGCTGCCGGCCCTCGACGCGGCGCTGGCTTAGCGAGCGCCGTAGATGCCGCGGTGGCGGAGCAGGTGGTCGGCCAGCACGCAGGCTATCATCGCCTCGCCGACCGGCACCGCCCGGATGCCGACGCAGGGGTCGTGCCGGCCCTTGGTCACGATCTCGGTCTCGTGGCCATGGCGGTCGATGGTCCGGCGCGGTGCCAGGATCGAGGAGGTGGGCTTGACCGCGAAGCGGACGACGACGTCCTGGCCCGAGCTGATCCCGCCCAGGATGCCGCCGGCCTGGTTGGAGAGGAAGCGCGGCCCGGCATTGCCCATGCGGATCTCGTCGGCATTGTCCTCGCCGCGCAGGGCCGCCGACGCGAAGCCGGCACCGATCTCCACACCCTTGACGGCATTGATCGACATCATCGCCTTGGCGAGGTCGGCATCCAGCTTGTCGTAGATCGGCTCGCCCAGGCCCGCCGGCACGCCGCTGGCGACCACCTCGATCACCGCCCCCACGGACGAGCCCGCCTTGCGGACCGCCAAGAGCTGCGCTTCCCAGCGCTCGGCCGCGGCCGCATCGGGGCACCAGAAGGGATTGCGCTCGATCTGGTCCAGGTCCAGGCGCTCCCGATCGATGGAATCAGCCCCAATCTGAACGAGATAGCCCACTATCTTGATGTCAGACCCGAGAATCCTGCGAGCGATGGCGCCGGCGGCGACGCGCGAGGCGGTCTCGCGGGCGCTCGACCGGCCGCCGCCACGGTAGTCGCGAATGCCGTACTTGGCGTCGTAGGTGAAGTCGGCGTGCCCGGGGCGGTAGCTGTCCTTGATCTCGCCGTAATCCTTCGAGCGCTGGTCCTCGTTGCGGATCAGCAGCGAGACCGGCGTGCCAGTGGTCACGCCCTCGAACACGCCCGAGAGGATCTCGACCCGGTCCGGCTCCTGGCGTTGGGTGGTGAACTTCGACTGGCCGGGCTTGCGGCGGTCCAGCCAGTGCTGGATCTCGGGCTCGGCCAGCGGCAGCCGCGACGGCACGCCGTCGACCACGACGCCGATGGCCGGGCCGTGGCTCTCGCCCCAGGTGGTGAAGCGGAACAGCTCGCCGAAGGAGGACCCGGCCATCAGTCTTTGACGACGGAGATGTCGGGCGCGTCCACCGCCTTCATGCCGACCACGTGGTAGCCGGAATCGACGTGCAGCACCTCGCCCGTGGTCCCGCTGCCGAGGCTGGAGAGCAGGTAGACGCCGGCACCGCCCACGTCCTCGATCGTGGTGTTGCGCTTGAGTGGCGCGTTGTACTCGTTCCATTTCAGGATGTAGCGGAAATCGCCGATGCCCGAGGCCGCCAGCGTCTTGACCGGGCCGGCCGAGATCGCGTTGACCCGGATGTTGCTCTTGCCGAGGTCCACCGCGAGATAGCGCACCGACGCCTCGAGGGCGGCCTTGGCGACGCCCATGACGTTGTAGTGCGGCGTCACCCGCTCGGCGCCGATGTAGGACAGCGTGACCAGGCTGCCACCGTCCTTCATCAGCGGCTCCGCCCGACGGGCGAGGTCGGTGAAGGAGAAGCACGAGATCAGCATCGTGCGCTGGAAATTGTCCAGGCTGGTGTTGAGATAGCGGCCCTTGAGCTCCTCCTTGTCGGAGAACGCCACCGCGTGGACGATGAAGTCGAGCCGGCCCCATCTGGACTCGATCTCGTCGAAAAGCGCATCGAGGCTGGCCGGGTCGGTCACGTCCGCCGGAAGGACGAGCTCGGAGCCGAGCTGCTCCGCCAACGGCCGGACCCGCTTGAGCAGCGCGTCACCCTGATAGGTCACGGCGACCTCGGCACCCTGGGCATGGACGGCCTTGGCGATGCCCCAGGCGAGAGAGCGGTCGTTGGCGATGCCCATGATCAGGCCCTTCTTGCCCTGCATGAGCGGCGTTGGAACGGTCATCGTCAATGCTCCAAGGTCGCGGCGTCGACGCGGCAGCGCATCCTAGTCGTGCCGCCTGGACGCCGGAAGGCCAAGCACATGCCCGAGTGCTTCTCGGCGGTTTTCGTGCCGCTGGCGCACCACACTGTTCACCTCCGCGCCGAAAATGAACAGCAGGGCCGAAATGTAGAAGAAGAATAGCGTGACCACGATGCCGCCAAGGCTGCCGTAGGTGACGCTGTAGCTGGGCACGTTGCGCAGGTAGATGCTGTAGCCCCAGACGGCGGCGAGCCACATTCCCCAGGCGATGACGGCGCCGGGGATCACCTCCGTGGCGCGCAGGCGCACGTTGGGCAGCACCCGGTAGAGCAGCATCAGCAGGCCGAGCAGCAGCACGAAGCCCAGGGCTTCGCGCGATCCGGTGAACCAGGACTGGTCCGGCGGCGGTGCGTCCGGATGGAAGATGAGCTGGATCGCCTGCATGACGACCGGAATCACGACCAGCAGCACCATGACGACGATCACGACGATCGCCGCCAAAACGGTCAGCAGCAGGCTCTCGAGCCGGGTCTTCCAGAACGCCGGCGGATCGGCGACGTCGTAGGCGAGGTTGAGCGCGTGCCGCAGCGCCTCGAGGCCGGACGACGACGCCCACAGCGTGACCATGATGCCGAAGGTCATCAGGCCGGCATGCGGTGCGCGGCGGACCTCGTCGATCGCCGGGCGCAGCGCCTGGCTGACATCGTCGGGCAGCAGCTCGAGGCCGAGCTGGACCGAGTTGTCGGCGGCGGCGCCCTGGCCCAGAAAGCCCGCCAGCGCCACGAGGAAGATCAGGAAGGGGAACAGCGCGAAGAGGCCCATGTAGGCGATATGGCCGGCGATCATCCAGCCATTGTCCTTGTTGAAATGGTAATAGGCCTGCCACATCGTCCGCCGCATGAGGCGGAACATTCCTTCGCGCCGTCGCTCGCCGCGTCTCGCGCGATTTCTCCGCTGCACCAGCGCTCTACCTCCCAAGCCCGCCGGCTACGTATAGGGCCGCTGCCGGCCGCGCCTAGGCGGGCGTCGCCACAGTCGACGCTTAGAGTGAATCAAAAGCGTGGTGGTAATGCACCGTCCCGGCGACCGAAGGGGCGGTGGATGGTCCCGGCCGCCAGACCCGGAACGCCCCCGTCGGCACCTCATAGATGCATCGCCAGCCCAGCGGGGCCGCCTCCTCGAATCCCCGGGCCGCATAGTAGTCGGGCCGCCCGAGCACGAAGACCAGGGTCGCGTTCCGGTTGGCGGCGGCCGCCAGCGCGTGCTCGACCAGGCGGCGGCCCAGCCCGTGACGGCGGTGCCCCGACGCCACCGCCAGCGGGGCAAGCCCGAGCCAGCGGCCGCCTCCCGCCTGGCCGTCGATGGTGACCGGGCTCAATGCCACGTGGCCCACGATCTCGCCGCCGACGTCGGCCACGAGGGAGCAGTCGAGCGCGCCCGCCGTCCGCAGCCGGTCCACCAGCAGTGCCTCGCCCTCGCCACCGAACGCGCCGCCGATCACGCCCGAAATGGCGGCCTCGTCACCTGGGCGCTCCGGCCGCAGGCTCACCTCGTCCATCGTCACCAATTCGTGCCTTTCTGGTTTCCGTGCGCCGGCCAGCCGCCGGACGACTAGCCGCAGCGAGCCTCGCTGGCTATGGTCCCGGCCGCTCTTCTCGACGAAGAAAGGCTTCAGGGGCCATGGCCAAGATCACGCTGTTCGACAAATCCAAGCTGCCCAGCCGGCATAGCTCGGTCGGCCCGGAGCGGGCGCCGCACCGCTCCTACTACTATGCCATGGGACTGTCCAAGGACGACATCGCGCGGCCGTTCGTGGGCGTGGTGACGACCTGGAACGAGGCGGCACCTTGCAACATCGCCCTCGGCCGGCAGGCGCAGGCGGTCAAGCGCGGCGTGGCCAAGGCCGGCGGAACCCCGCGCGAGTTCACCACGATCACCGTCACCGACGGCATCGCCATGGGCCACCAGGGCATGAAGTCGTCCCTGGTCAGCCGCGAGGTCATCGCCGATTCGGTCGAGCTGACCGTGCGCGGCCACAGCTACGACGCGCTGGTCGGCCTCGCCGGCTGCGACAAGTCGCTGCCCGGGCTGATGATGGCCATGGTCCGGCTCAACGTGCCCGCGGTGTTCATGTATGGCGGCTCGATCCTGC
>JAPJRA010000313.1 GCA_030824835.1 Geminicoccaceae bacterium
GGCACGCGCCGTTGACAGCGGCGGCGAGACCGCCTAAACCTCCGCGCCACGAGCGAAGGCAGCCACTTTCGCGCCGTTATTCCTTTGTCGGCTGAATCCACCCCGGGCAGCAGCGTTTGCGGGTTGCCGGCAGAACGATCGGGCAGTTATCTGCATGAAGACTTACAGCGCGCGCCCCAGCGAGATCGAGCGGGGCTGGTTCCTGATCGACGCCGAGGGCTTGGTTCTCGGCCGACTGGCCGCCATTCTCGCCAACCGCCTTCGGGGCAAGCACAAGCCTACCTTCACCCCGCACATGGATTGCGGTGACCACATCGTGGTCATCAACGCCGAGAAGGTGGCGTTGACCGGCAAGAAGCGTACGCAGAAAATCTACTACCATCACACCGGCCATCCCGGCGGGATCAAGGAACGTCGCGCCGACAAGGTGCTGGACGGCCGTTATCCCGAGCGCGTGCTCGAGGCTGCCGTCAAGCGCATGGTCCCCAAGGGACCGCTCGGCCGTGACGTGCTGCGCAAGCTGCACATCTATAAGGGTGGTGAGCATCCGCACGCTGGGCAGCAGCCTGCTGCGCTGGATATTGCCGTCATGAATCGCAAGAACTCGACGCTGGAGGCCGCCAATGGCTGAGCTTCGCGAAAACCTCTCCCCGTTCGCCCGGCTGCGCCCCGCCGTCGCCGCTGAGACTGAGGTCCAGGCACCGAAGCCGAAGCTGGACGCCCAGGGCAGGGCCTACGCCACCGGCCGCCGCAAGGACGCCGTTGCCCGGGTTTGGCTGAAGGGTGGTTCCGGCAAGTTTGTCGTCAACGGCAAGGTGATGGGCAACTACTTTGCCCGCCCGACCCTGCAGATGATCATCGGGCAGCCGTTCGACGTGCTGAACCGGATCGGTCAGTATGATGTGATGTGCACGGTCAGCGGTGGTGGCCTCTCCGGCCAGGCCGGCGCGGTTCGGCACGGTCTCAGCCGTGCATTGATCGCCCTCGATCCGGCGCTGCGCCCGGTACTCAAGAGCGGTGGCTTCCTGACCCGCGATGACCGTGAGGTCGAGCGCAAGAAGTACGGCAAGGCCAAGGCCCGCCGCAGCTTCCAGTTCAGCAAGCGTTGATCTCTCGCTGATTTTCTCTGGCATGAGGGGCCGGGTCGCAAGACCCGGCCCCTTTTGCATGGTGAGCCGCCAGGTTTGGGCACTCGGCCGCAGGCCCACCTCGCCACAGCGTGAACGCCACTACCAATCCACGACAGCCATCGGTGCGTAAAGGAGGCAGTTCCTCCATTAGCTTGGACATCGATGCCTCGCCGGTCTCTTTCATTCGGGATTTCGCCACGTGTTGGGTAAGCGCGTCTGGATCACAGGCGCTAGCACCGGTATCGGTGAGGCCCTGGCGCGCCGGATGGCGCAGTCTGGAGCCGATGTCGTCGTCAGTGCCCGCTCGGCGGGCCGTCTGGCGGCCTTGGCCGATGCGGGTGGAGGCCGGATCGTATCCTGGCCTCTCGACGTCACCGATCACGCCGCGGTGCAGGCAGCTGTGCAGGGAATCGAAGCTCAACTCGGACCGATCGACATCGCCGTGATCAACGCTGGCACGCACCAGCCGGTGGCCGCGGCCGAGTTCACCACCGACGGCCTGCGCCAACTGATGGAGGTCAATCTGTTCGGTGCTGCCGCCTGTCTCGAGGCGATGATGCCGAGAATGATCGCACGCAGACGCGGGCGGATTGCGGTCGTAGCCTCGGTCGCCGGTTACCGGGGTCTGCCCACCAGCGCTTATTATGGTGCCAGCAAGGCGGCGCTCATCAATCTGACTGAGTCACTGAAGTTCGACCTCGACCGCGTGGGGGTGACGATGCAACTGATCAACCCCGGATTTGTGAGGACCCCGCTGACCGACCGGAACGAGTTTCCGATGCCGTTCCTGATCAGCGCCGAGCAAGCTGCGGAGCGTATCGCACGTGGTCTGGCGGGAAGCGGTTTCGAGATCGCCTTTCCAACCAGGTTCGCGCTGCTGATGAAACTGCTACGGCTCTTACCGTACCGGCTTTACTTCCGACTGGTCGCCCGCGGCACGGGCACCTGAGCTACGGTGTTGTCGGCGCGGCCGATGCAGCAGCCGCGGCTGCTGCAGCCTTCTTCTTCTTGGCTTGGCAGACATAGGCAGCGAGCTCGTCACGGTCGAGCTGACCGTCTGGCGTGACCTCGTCTTCGGCTTCCTGGAAGGCGCTGTTGAATTCGTCGGAGTTCAGCTTGTTGTCGTTGTCGGCGTCGGCAGCCTCAAGAAAATCATCGAGTCCTGGCACTTCCGGGCACTCGAAACCCTCATAGGTGACATTGACCGGTTCGTTGGAGCATCCTGCGCCGAGCAGGCAGGCGGCGAGGGCCAGCAGGGCCGAACGGCACAACGGCATCGAGCAAAACTCCCTAACCCCGAATGTCGATTGATCGCACCATGCGTTAGGCACCGGCTCCTTGCAAGCGGCGGGAGGCCGCATCGCCCAGTCTATCTAAGGAGATGCATAACTGACATGATTCGACCCCAATTTTAAAGATCGTGCTCGCGTTGAGAATCACGATGGAATCGTTGAGCAGCATCCAGTCATCGAAATGTACCGCCGGAGCCGTTCATTGATCGGCGGGTCGAGATCTAACTCCGATGCAGCGCACTGCCAGCAGCACAACGGCGTGCGGTACCGACAACGTCGGTGGCAGTATCTTCACACGAGCCGTTGCCGAGGGGTCGGATGCGCCGGCGCCGCTTGGCCTGCTCGCCATCGGAGTACTCAAAGCTTTCGTCGCGGACGAGCATGCCGGACTACCGGCTGAGTCCCGGCGTGTTCCTCGACCGTCATAATCAAGGCGGGCCCGTTGCCGGACCCGCTCGTCGTCACCGCGATCCCGTGCCGGCTGAGCTTAGCTGATCCCGCCGAGGCTTACATATTTGATCTCGAGATAGTCCTCGATCCCGTACTTGCTGCCCTCCCGGCCCATGCCGCTTTCCTTGACGCCGCCGAAGGGGGCCACCTCGACCGAGATGACACCGTCATTGACGCCGACCAAGCCTACTTCCAGTGCCTCGGCGACGCGGAAGATGCGGCCTATGTCGCGGGCGTAGAAATAGCCGGCGAGACCGACATCGGCGTCGTTGGCCTGGCGGATGACGTCAGCCTCGGTCTCGAAGCGGAACAATGGCGCCAGCGGGCCGAAGGTCTCCTCGTGGGCGACCTTCATACTCTCATTGCAGTTGGCGAGCACGGTCGGCTCGAAAAACTGGCCACCGAGCTGGTGCCGCTTGCCGCCCAGCATGACGGTGGCACCCTTCGCCGTAGCGTCATCCACATGCTCCTCGACCTTGTCTACCGCCTGCGCATCGATCATCGGGCCGATATAGACGTCCTTGGCCGTACCCGGACCAACCTTCAGCTTGCCTGCCGCGGCGGCGAACTTGCGGGCGAACTCGTCATAGACGCCGGACTGGACGTAAATCCGATTGGTACAGACGCAGGTCTGGCCGCAGTTCCTGAACTTGCAGGCGATGGCGCCTTCGACCGCCTTGTCGATGTCGGCGTCGTCGAAGACGATGAAGGGAGCGAGGCCGCCCAGCTCCATCGAGGTCCGCTTGACCGTATCGGCGCACTGCTTGAGCAGGATCTTGCCGACCTCGGTCGATCCCGTGAAGGAAACCTTGCGTACGGTCTTGTTGGTGCAGAGTTCCGTACCGATCGGGCCGGAGCTGCCGGTGATGACGTTGAACACGCCAGCGGGAACGCCGGCCCGCTCCGCTAGCTCTGCCATGGCCAGGGCCGAGAACGGCGTGGCGCTGGCGGGCTTGACCACCATGGTGCAGCCGGCAGCCAGCGCCGGCCCGACCTTTCGGGCGATCATTGCATTGGGAAAGTTCCACGGCGTGATGGCAGCGCACACACCCACCGGCTGCTTGAGCACCAGGATGCGACGCGAAGCTACCGTCTGCGGGATGACGTCACCGTAAACCCGCTTGGCTTCCTCGGCGAACCACTCGAGGAAGGAAGCACCGTAGCCGACCTCGCCCCTGGCCTCGGCCAGCGGTTTGCCCTGCTCGCGAGTCATCAGGTAGGCGAGGTCGTCGGCGCTCGCCATAACCAGCTCGAACCAGCGGCGCAGGATTGCCGAGCGCTCCTTGGCGGTCGTTGCCCGCCAAGCCGGCAACGCCCTGGCCGCGGCGTCGATCGCGCGACGCGTCTCGTCAACGCCGACGCTGGGCACGGAACCCACGATCTCGCCGTTGGCAGGGTCCGTAACCGTAATCGTCTTGCCGCTGTCCGCGCCGATCCAGCTGCCGTCCACATAGCATTGCTCGCGAAGCAGTCGCTGGTCGGACAGCTGGATACGTGGATCCTTGAGTGCGGTCGCCATAGTGCCCTTATCCTCGTTGGCTGCAGATCACGGCAGCGGCATATGCGCAGCGCACGACCCGAGGCAGAATCCGTCTATTGAATATAGGCCCCGCCCCAACACGAGCAAGCGATCAGCCCGTATGGCTAGGACGCCACGCCGGTGGCGTGAACACTGGCGCAGCCGCATCCTCGAATGCATCCATGATCAGAATGCGGGTATGAGCTGCCATTGGCAGTCCCAGAACCGCGTCGCGCTCGAACCAGCCCAACCGGTCAACCTCGTCGTCGCAAGGTCGCTCGGTGCCGCCCACGACCTTGGCCGCAAATGAGATTCCGACATACGAGACGACGTCGCGATTGGGGTAGGTGATGCAGAGTTCCGATCCACCGTAGACGCCGATCAGGCGCGTCGGCTCGACCAGAAGGCCAGTTTCCTCAAACGCCTCGCGCACCGCGGCGTCGGCCGGCTGCTCGTTCGGGTCCATACCGCCACCGACGGTCTGCCACAGGCCGTCATCGCGGTTACGGACCAGCAGCAGGCGTCCCATATCGTCCCGGATCATCACGGCGACGGCAGGCAGGAGCACGAGCGCATGGCCAATGTGGGTACGCAGCGAGCGCAGATACTCGGAGATAGCCAAGGCGCATAACCCTCAAGCGTGCTGACGTCACGGCCAGTGTTAAGAGCCCGCGACGGCCCATCAAATGGGACGGACGAGATCGGGATAGCTCGCTGGGATGGAGTTGGACAGGCTCTGGTTGAGCAGGCTTCTGATCGCGATGGGTATTCCGCCGGCGAGGCCGTATGGATGGACCCGCCAGGTTACCGGTCGGCTCTGGAGCGTCGGTTTCTTTTGGCTCCCGGGGGGTGGTCCGGATACGGGCACGGTGGTGGCAGAGGCGTGTGGCGGACCCGTTGGGAAAGGTTGCTTGGGCCAGTAGGCTTGCGGGATGAACCGCGCCGGGATTGCCGGAGGCTTCAACTTTTGAGAGGGAGAAGCCATGAC
>JAPJRA010000314.1 GCA_030824835.1 Geminicoccaceae bacterium
CCGCCGCACGGTGATCGACCTGGCGCGCAAGCGCGGCTTCAACGTCATCGAGCGGCACATCAGCCCCGACGAGCTGGCGACCGCCGACGAGATCTTCGTGACCGGCACCGCGGCCGAGGTGACGCCGGTGCGCGCCATCGACGAGCTCGAGTATCCGCTGGGGCCGGTGACGCGGCAGCTGATCGACGACTATCACGGCCTGACGCGCGGCCACGCCAAGGCGGCCTGAGGGACGGACGGGTGACATCCACGCCACTGGCCGACGGCAGTTTCGCCGTGGCGGTGTTCTGCGGCTCACGGGCGGGCAACGATCCCGCCCATGCCGCGGCGGCCGAGGAGCTCGGCGACGCCATTGGCCGGATGGGCTGGCAGCTCGTCTACGGCGGTGGCGACGTCGGCTTGATGGGCGTCACCGCCCGCGCGGCGATGGCCGCCGGTGCCGACGTGACGGGGATCATCCCGCAGCGCCTCCTCGAGCGCGAGGTGGGCAAGCGGGACCTCACCGAGCTGCGGGTCACCGCCACGATGTTCGAGCGCAAGCAGCTGCTGATCGAGGGAGCGGACGCCTTCGTCGCGCTGCCCGGCGGCCTGGGCACGCTCGATGAGATCCTGGATGCGATGACGCTGCGGCAGCTCGGCTACCACGCCAAGCCGATCCTGCTGGTCGATCTCGACGGTTACTGGCAGTCCTGCCAGGCGGTGTTCGAGCAGTTCGTCGCGGCCGGCTTCGCCGACGCTTCGGCCACACGCCTTTACGAGCTGCTGCCGGATGTTGGCGGCACCGTGCGACGGCTGGAGGCTGCCGCACGGGATCGGGCCCGCCTGAGGCCGGACGCGGCCTAGGCCTGGGCGGACTCGCCGGACTGCTGCACGCGACGGCGGAACAGGGTCACGAAATCGATCGGATCGATCATCAGCGGCGGGAAGCCACCGTCGCGGGTGGCATCGGCGACCACGCGGCGCGCGAACGGGAACAGGAGCCGCGGACATTCGATCAGCAGCAGCGGCTGCAGGCTGTCCTGCGGAATGTTCTCCAGCGTGAACAGCCCGCCATAGGCCAGCTCGACCAGGAACACCGAGGTGTCGCCCGACTGGGCGTTGACGTTCAGGTCGAGGACCACCTCGTACTGGCCGTCGGCGATGGGAGCGGCACGGACGTCGACCTGAATCTGGATCTCGGGTCGAGCCTGCCCGGCCTGCAGGCCATAAGGTGCGCGCGGATTCTCGAAGGACAGGTCCTTGACGTACTGCGTCAGGATGGAAAGCCGCGGCCCGGGCTGCTCGGTGCTGGGCGCAGCGCCGCCGTTCGGGCTGCTCGGATTGTCGGTCATCGAATGGGCTCCCTCAAGTGAATGCTGGTGCCTCGTCCCAGGCGAGGCGGATGGATTCGGTATTGTGCAGCTCGGCCCCGGTGAGGCCGCGGATGAATCCCCAATGGCTCACCACGCAGACCTGATGGCGGTCGGGTGCCGCCTGCAGCTTGGACCGAAACGCGGCGCAGCGGACGGCAAGGCTGGTCCAGCTCTCGATCACGCCACCCCACCACAGCTCCTCGATGCTGCTGAAGTCGAGCGTCGGCCAGCGTCGCATCAACTCCTGGGGCGACGTGCCCTGATCGCAGGAAAAGGCGCAGCGCTCCCGGACCATGGGGTCGATGGTGATCGGCAGCCCCAGCTCACCGGCGATGATCGAGGCCGTCTGCAGAGTCCGTTGGTAGGGGCTGGTGATGATCCGCCGCAGATTGTCGCCGCGAAGCCGTTGTGCCGCGGCCTGGGCCTGCGCCACACCCTTCGCCGTCAGCGGCGGATCTGGCCAGCCGACGTCGATGCGGCTGGCGCCGAAGTGCTCGTTCCACGCCGATTCCGCATGACGGACAAGCAAGGTCATGCCGGCTGGCACGCACTCGGGCGTTTCACGGTCGCGGCGCTCCCATCTGCTGGCGGCGACTCGATGTCGCCGTGGCTGCGCCTTGTAGAGAAGCCGGTGCACCGGAGGCAAGCACAGCGGCGCCCGCTGTCGAGGGCAAGCGGTACGGCGAGTCCGACGCACGCTTTGTTTTTGCGGCTTGCAGATTATATGATGAAGGGTATCCAACGACCAAGTTCGGTGTGCATCATCGAATCTTACCTGTCCTCCAACGCCAGCCGGCGGCTTGTGATCCAGCGGAATGTCTGACGGATTCGCTTATCTCGACATCCTATTCTTCGCGATGGTGGCGGCGTTCATCGCCTTCCGCCTGCGTAGTGTGCTTGGGCGCAAGACGGGCAACGAGCGGCCACGCGTCGACGCGATCACCCGGCGCACCACGCCACGCCCTGCCGACAATGTGGTGCCGATGCCGGAGCGGCAGCCGCCGGTCGCGGCTGCCGACGAGCCGGTGGACGATGGGCCTTTCGATGCCGTCAAGGCGGGCGTCGCCGCCATCAAGCGTGTCGATCCCAGCTTCGACCCGGACCATTTCCTGCAGGGTGCTCGTGCCGCTTTCGCCATGATCGTCGAGGCCTATGCCAAGGGTGATCAGGCGGCCCTGCGCCCGCTGCTCGCGAACGAGGTTCTGGCGCAGTTCTCGGGCGCGATCGACGCTCGCGAAAAGGCGGGCCATACGCTCACGACCGAACTCGTTGCCACACGTAGCGCCGAGATCGATTCGGCGATGGTGCAGGCAGGCCGGGCCCGGGTGACGGTGCGTTTCACCAGTGAGCAGATCAATGTCACCCGCGACGTTTCCGGCAACGTCGTGGAGGGCGATCCGCGGCAGATCGACACCGTCATCGACCTGTGGACGTTCGAGCGCGACACCCGCTCGCGCGATCCGAACTGGCAGCTGGTCGAGACGGGTGCGTCGTCCTGACGCAGCCCGGCTGAGCCGCCGTGCCGCCTTAGTCGTCTCCGCACTGACGCTGCTGCTCGTTGTAGGGTCCTGCGCCGAGCGCAAGAAGGCCCCGCCGGCTCCGGCCGAGCCGACGCTGAAACTGGTCCCCGTCGGCTTCGATGCGTTGCCTGCATGGCAGGACGACGATCTCGGCGCGGCGCTGGAGGCGTTCCAGCGGACGTGCGCGCGGTGGCTGAAACTGGCTGCCGACAGGCCGGTGGGCGGCGCGAGCAATTTCGCCGGGACGGTGGCGGATTGGCGTCCCGCCTGCACCGAGGCCAACGAAACGCCCGCCGCCGCTGCCCGTGATTTCTTCGAGACCTCGTTTTTGCCTTTCGCCGTTACCGACGCTGGCAATGCGAAGGGCTTTCTTACCGGCTATTATGAGCCGCTGCTGCAGGGCGCACGGGCGCCGGACGGCGCGCATCGCTATCCACTCTACAGTCGGCCGCCGGAACTGGTCAGCGTCGATCTCGGCCTCTTCGACCCGGAACTGCAGGGGCGTCGGGTCGCGGGCCGCGTCGACAAGGGCAAGCTCGTCCCCTTTGCCGACCGTGCCGCGATCGATGCTGGTGTGCTGGCGGGCCGGAATCTCGAGCTGCTTTGGGTCGACGACCCGGTGCAGCGGTTCTTTCTGGAGATCCAGGGCTCGGGACAGGTCAGGCTGCAGGACGGTACCACGGTGCGGGTCGGCTATGCCGACCAGAACGGCCGGCCTTACCGGGCGATCGGCAAGGACCTGATCGAGATCGGGGCGATACCGCGCGAGCAGATGTCGATGCAGGCGATCCGGGACTGGCTGGAGAGCAATCCCACGCAGGCGCCGTCGATGATGGCCAGGAACGCCTCCTACGTGTTCTTCCGCGAGCTGCCGGACCTCGCGACCGCACCGGGGCCCGTCGGTGCCCAGGGCGTGCCGCTGACCCCAGGGCGATCGATCGCGGTCGATCGCAAGTACCTGCCGCTGGGCGCCCCGGTCTGGATCGATACCACCGCCCCTTTCCCCGAGGGTGATCGGCCGCTGCAGCGCCTCGTCGTGGCGCAGGATGCGGGCGGTGCCATCAAGGGCCCTGTGCGCGGCGATGTCTTCTGGGGTGCGGGACCAGCCGCCGAACACCTCGCTGGCCACATGCAGAGTGCGGCCCGGCTATTTATTCTGTTGCCACGGGACCTCACCCCTACCAGCTGAAGCATTACCGCCGTGCCGCTTGTGGCGCCGGGTCCTTTGTGGTTTATCCGCGCCGTCTTTGACCGTCCCCGGAGCTTATTCCGCATGCGCCGCATCGCTCTCGCCACCACGGCCCTGGCCGTGCTCTTCCTGGCTGCACCGGCTCGTGCCGAGACGCCCGACCCGGTCGTTGCCATCGTCAACGGCACCGAGATTCACAAGAGCGACCTCGAGGCCGCCTACGAGGCCTTGCCGGAGCAGTATCGCCAGGGTCCGATTGACGCGATCTACGACCCGCTGCTCGACCAGGTGGTCGTGAGCCAGCTGGTTCTGGCAGCCGCGGAGAAGAAGGGCCTCGCCAACGATCCCGAGATCCAGGCGATGATGGCCCGCGCCCGGGACAACGTGCTGCGCGACGGCTACGTCAAGCAGGCGATCGACCAGGGCACCACGGACGAGAAGCTGCACGCCGCCTATGATGCGATGAAGAGCCAGCCCGGCTTCGCGATCGAGGAGACGCATGCCGCGCACATCCTCGTCGCCGATGAGGCCGAGGCCAACGCGATCATCAAGCAGCTGCAGGAAGGCGCTGATTTCGCGGCCCTGGCCAAGGAGAAGTCGACCGACCCCTCCGCCAAGACCAATGGCGGCGACCTCGGATTCTTCAAGCGCGACGCCATGGTGCCCGAGTTTGCCGAGGCGGCGTTCACGATCGAGCCCGGCACCGTCGGTGCTACGCCGGTGAAGTCGCAGTTCGGCTGGCACGTCATCAAGGTCGTGGAGCGCCGCGAGACCGTGCCGACCTTCGAGGAGAAGGAGCCCGAGCTGCGCCAGCAGGTAGCACACGAGATCGTGACGGCGCTCCTGGCCGACGTGCGCAGCGGCGCCACGATCGAGCTGTTCAACCTGGACGGCACCCCCAAGGCCGCCAACTAGCCGGTAGCGCCGACAGATGGGCGAGATCACCGCGCGGTCGCCACTGGCACCCGATCACTTCCCGGTGCTGCCGCCGGTAGCCGGGGTTCGCTTCGCGAGCCTCGAGTCCGGCATCCGCTACCGCAACCGGGACGACCTCCTGCTGATCGAGGTGGCTCCGGGCAGCACCGTGGCGGGTGTGTTCACCCGCTCGACCACGGCGGGCCACCCGGTCCTTTGGTGTCGGGAGGTCCTGCCACACGGCCAGGCTCGCGCCGTGATCGTCAATGCCGGCAACGCCAACGTCTTTCGCGGCGCCGAGGGCGACCTCGCCGTCCGCGCCGAAGCCGAGGCCGTGGCGGCGGCGCTGGGCTGTCCGTCGCACGCCGTGTACGTGGCCTCGACCGGGGTCATCGG
>JAPJRA010000315.1 GCA_030824835.1 Geminicoccaceae bacterium
CGGGCAGCTGCAGGGCTTCGACATCGACATCGCCTATGCCCTCTGCGAGCAGCTCAAGGTCGAGTGCGTGCTCGTCACCCAGGATTTCGACGGCCTGATACCCGCGCTGCTTTCGCGCAAGTTCGACGCCATCATAGCGTCGATGTCGATCACCGAGGAGCGCAAGCAGAAGGTTGATTTTACCAAGAAATACTATCAGACGCCTGCTCGCTTCGTCGCCAAGAAGGGCGCCGGCATCGAGATCACCAAGGAAGGTCTGACTGGCAAGAAGGTGGGAGTGCAGCGTGCCACCACGCATGACAGTTTTCTTACCGACAACTTCGGCGACGTTGTCGAGATCGTCCGGTACGGCTCGCAGGACGAGGCCAATCTCGACCTGATTGCCGGCAGGGTGGACCTGCTGCTGGCGGATTCGATCACGCTGAGCGAAGGTCTGCTCAAGACGGATAAAGGTGCGGACTTCGAGTTTGTGGGCGAAGCATACTCCGATCCGAAATGGTTCGGCGATGGGGCCGGCATCGCGGTGCGCAAGGCCGACACCGATCTGCGCGACATGCTGAACGGGGCGATTGACGCCATCCGGGCCAATGGCGTCTGGGACGCGCTCGCCAAGAAGTACTTCGACTTCGATATTTATGGAAGTTGAGCTGTTTTCGGTGTCGAGGTCGCGAAGAAGCGGCTTCATGACCTCGGCACCGATGCTGACTGAAGGAAGAACGTGCTGAATCTGCAGGGCTACGGCGCTTCGCTGCTCTCCGGCATGGTGCTGACCGTCGAGGCGGCGGTGCTCTCGCTGCTGGTGGCGATTCTCCTCGGTGCCGCAGGGGCGCTGGCCAAGACCTCGCAGTCGATGGCGTTGCAGACCGTGGCCGGCCTCTATACGACCATCGTGCGCGGCGTGCCCGATCTGGTCTTGATGCTGCTCGTCTTTTTCGGCGGTCAGATGCTGATCAACCAGCTGGCGCCGCTTCTGGGCTACGAGGACTATATCGACGTCAGCCCGTTCACCGCAGGCGTCGGCACGATCGGTTTCATCTACGGCGCCTACATGACCGAGACCTTTCGCGGCGCCATACTCGCCGTCCCCCCCGGTCAGCTCGAAGCCGGTCACGCCTTCGGCATGAGCTCGATCCAGGTGTTCTGGCGGATATTGCTGCCGCAGACGATACGACACGCACTGCCCGGGCTGGGCAACAACTGGCTGGTGCTGCTCAAGGCCACTGCCTTGCTGTCGGTTCTCGGGCTGGACGACGCGCTACGCAAGGCGAGTCTCGCCGCCGGTGCCACCCGTGAGCCCTTCACCTTCTACCTGGCGGCGGCACTGATCTATCTACTGCTGACCAGCATATCGACATTGCTGTTCGCCTGGGCCGAGCGCCGGGCCGAACAGCCTTATGTACGGCCCGCCCATGGACTTTAGCGTCATCGTCAGCAATCTCGGCCTATATTTCCAGGGTCTGTGGACGACGATCTGGATGGTGGCGGCGTCGCTGGTCTTGGGCCTGTGCTTGGCGGTGCCGCTGGCGGTCATGCGGACCTCGCGCAACCCCTTCGTCAACGGTCCCGTCTGGGCTTATACGTACTTTTTTCGCGGTACCCCGCTGCTGGTGCAGTTGTTTCTGATCTACTATGGTCTCGGCCAGTTTCAGGCCGTGCAGGAAAGCATCTTTTGGCCCTTGCTGAAGCAGGCGTGGTTCTGTGCTCTGCTGGCCTTCACCCTCAACACCGCGGCCTACACCACCGAGATCCTGCGCGGCGCCATCCAGGTCACGCCCGTGGGCGAAATCGAAGCGGCCAAGGCCTGTGGCATGTCGCCGATGCTGATGCTGCGGCGCATCATCCTCCCCAGCGCCTTCCGCCGCGCGTTGCCGGCTTACGGTAACGAGGTGATCTTCATGCTCCACGGCAGCGCCGTGGCAAGTGTGGTGACCATCGTCGACCTGACGGGCGCCGCCAGAATCGTCAATTCACGCTACTATACACCCTATGAGGCGTTCCTCACGGTGGCCGTGTTCTATCTGGCCCTTACATTCTGCTTGGTATGGCTCTTCCGTTGGCTGGAAGGGCACCTGCATGCCCATCTGCGTCGTCCCGTAAACTGACTGGTGGCGCCGGCCTCTTCCAGGGCGGGCTCATGGATTTTTTGTCAGGTCGGGCGGCTGTGCCAACGCCGTCGTCAGGGCGCGGGCCTTGGCGGGATCCATCTCGGCGATGATTGCTGCGACCTTGGTGTCGCGCATGCCGCGCACGATTGGCAGCAGTAGCTCGAGTGCCATGGGGTCGAAGATCAGTGCGGCGCTCTTGGCCTTCATCGCCTCATAGACCTTGATCAGCTGCCCGATTCGCGCTTGCTCGTCGGTTGAGACTTGACCCAGTAACCGTTCGATTTCCTGCTTGGCTTCGCCGAGCTTGTCTAGTTGGGCATGCACGCGGGCCTGTACGGTCGACACCACCGCTTCGCGCACGCCGATCGTCCGCTCGCGTTCGATCAATGTGGCTTGATGACGACGCAGTTCGGCTGCGAGTTCCTCAAGGACCTCGAGACGTGACGGCGGCGACGACGTGGCGGTCGCCGTTGGTGCGTCTGCTGGCGTGGGCGCAGCCTCGGGCGGCCCCGCTGCGGGCTCTATGTCGGTCGGAGACAATGGCGCCACTGGCGATGGCCCATGCTCGATGACAGCGGCCGAAGGCGCGATCGACTCCATCAGTCTGGGAACACGCAGAGCCACGGACAATGGCAGGGCAACCGCGGTCACCAGCAGCAGCCACGATAGAACGGGTGGCCCGCCGGCCTGGCAGGTCGTCTCCGGGCACGCCCGGGACTGGCCGGCGGCAGTTCCCGAACTGCTCACCGCAGCGCCTCAAGTGCGCGCAGCAGCTCTGCGTCGATTGCTGGTGCGGTGGTACGTTGCGTTCTCTTGTCACTCGGGGCAACTGATGTTTCAGGCTGCGTCGTCGCTCCACCGGCCCGTCTCTGCACGAGGGCCTCGTCGGCCATACTCCGGGCACCCTGATGCAGCGAGGATTCCAGCCGACGGGCCATGCGGCCACTGCTGTCGAGCAGGCGCATGAGCTCGCCGGCTCGTTGCTGGGCCGCTTCCTGTTGTCCACCAAGGGTTCGCTGTGCCTCGGCAGCAGCCGCGCGTATGCCCCCGATCGCCGCTTCCGCGTGGCGCGTCGCCGTATCCACGGCGCTCACGAAGGCCTCGATATCGCGACGCTCGATGCGCAAGCGGCCCAGCCGCCGATGCAGCAGCACACACCATGTCGTCGTCAGCACGAGCAGGAACGCCACCAGAAGGTCCGGTGCCAGCTCAATCACGGCGGCGGTCCTTGCCGTGCTCGATCCCCTCCTCAATCCGTACCACCAGATGATTGCCGACTCGGCCTATTCTGCCTTTGGCAAGGCTCACCTGACCACAGCGTAGGGTAACACGTGGATCCGCGTCGGCATTGAGCCGGATCGTGCAGCCGACTTCCAGATAGAGCGCGTCCCGCAGATCCACTGTTTGTTCCTCCAGCACGGCCTCGAGTTCCACGCTGGTCAGCCAGATCTCACCGGCGAGGTGGTTCTCCCAGATCGAGTCGCGGCCGAACTTCTCGCCCATGAACATCTGCAGCAGCAGATCGCGGGCCGGCTCCAGCGTCGCGTAGGGAATAAGGAACTCGATGGTGCCGCCGCGGTCCTCGAGATCGACACGCAGCTTGAAGACGATGCAGGCATTGCTGGGCCGGGCGATGGCCGCGAAGCGCGGGTTGGTTTCCATACGCTCGAAGCGGAACGTGATGGGTGTGATCGGTGCGAAGGCTTGACCGAGATCCTCGAGAATCAACCGGATCAGACGCTCGACCAGGGCGGCCTCGATCGTGGTGTAGGGTCGCCCCTCGATCCGCATCGGCACCGTGCCGCGGCGCCCACCCAGCAGAACATCGACGATCGAGTAGATCATGGCACTGTCGACCATGATCAAGCCGTAATTATCCCACTGCACAGCCTTGTAGATCGCAAGCATGGCTGGCGATGGGACCGAGTTCATGTAATCGCTGAAACGTTGAGCAGAAATATTCTCAAGACTTATATCGACATTTTCGGAGGTGAAATTACGCATGCTGGTGGTCAGCATACGCTCAAGGCGATCGAAAACGACCTCCAGCATCGGTAGCCGTTCATAGGTGATGTCTCGGGACTGCACCAGAGACATGATCCCGGCACGTCCACCGGTCGTGCTGCCGCCCAGCTCCCGAGACCCGCGCGCAGTGCCGCGCTCCGCCCCTGGCTCGTCTTCCGGCCCGACCAGCGACAGCCACTCGGGATCCAACTGCTCCTCAGCCCGGGGCGGACCGCCCCGCACCATGTGCGAGCCGGGGCCTTTGTCAGCACCCGTCATTGGACAAGCATCTCCTTGAACAGGACGTCATCCACGCGTGCAGGGCCGACAGCCAGATTAACCCGAGCGGCGAGTTCCTCCTTCAGGCGCTGCATCCCAGCAGGACCGCGTGCGTCATCGACCGTCAATGTTCGCAAATACAACTGAATGCTGTCCAATACCCGAGGCAGCAGCTGCCTTACCGCATCGGCCGTGGGTTCTCCAGCAACCTCGAGGGCGACGCGCAGCTTGAGAAACCGCATGCGTGGAGCATCGGACTGCAAATTGACGATGATGTCGGGCAAATCGACGAAGACGATCGCCGGGGCGTCATTGTCGGCATGTTCGCCCCCGGCGCTGTCGTGCCCGTCCGCAGCCGCCTCATGTCCCGAACTCGCCGCGGACGCCGGGGTCGGGTCCAGCAGGCCGGAGAAATAGGCGGCAGCGCCGCCGGCGACGATCAGCAGCACCACCGTCGCAACGGCTACGATCAGCAGAACGCGGCGCCTTCCTGCCTTGGGTTTGTCGCTATCGGTGTCGGTTGCCATCTCACCACCTTCTGGGCGCGGGTTCCGGACCGGTCGCCGTGATGCGCTCTCGGGTTCGATAGCAGGCGGTGGTTAACGTCGGGTTGCATCCAGACCAAAACCGCCATGTCGGCAGGAATTGCCCGGCAGGAATTGCCGGCTGACCTTGGCCGGCACGCCCCAGGATGCCGCCGCATTGGAGTGGCACGAACGTTGCTCACCGGCGCCGACGCAGGAGGGCCTGATGGATACCACCAGCTACCTTGCGCTGTCTCGCCAGGTGACCTTGCAGCGTCACCTGGCGACGCTGGCCACCAATATCGCTAATGCCAGCACGAGCGGCTATCGTGCCCAGCACACCGTGTTCGAGCAGGTCCTGATGCAGGCCGGCGACGCCGGTCGGGTGGCCTTCGTGCAGGATGTCGCCCTGGCCCGCGATCTGAGCCCGGGGCCGGTCGAGCAGACCGGGAA
>JAPJRA010000316.1 GCA_030824835.1 Geminicoccaceae bacterium
GGCCCGCATCTCGGCGATGCGGGCCTCGCGGGCGGCGGCATCGTCCGTCGCCGCCAGTCGCAGCAATGCCAAGCCTTCGGTGCCGAGCAGCATCTGGCCGAGCGTGGGAAGTGGCATGGCTCAGCTCCTGACGCGCTCGTTGCGCGGATCGTACCAAGGGGCCAGCTGCGCCCTCGCCGGCACGCGCTCCCAGGCGACCTCGATCTCGAGCGCCAGACCGTCGAGCCAGGCCTGGGTGACGCCGCCCTCGTGCTGCAGGTAGCCCATGCCCAGGGGAGCCCCCACGCGGTGACCGTACATGCCCGAGGTCACCGAGCCCACAAGCTCGCCGTCGGCCCAGACGGGCTCCTCGTGGTAAAGCAGCCGGCTGTCATCCTGCAGGCGCAGCTGGACGAGGCGCCGGGTCGGGGTGCCCGCCTCGCGGGCGCGCAGCAGCGCCTCGCGGCCGAGGAAGCCGCCCGGCTTGTCCCAGGCGACACAGAAGCCGAGGCCGGCCGCCAACGGGTCGTCCTCGGGGCCGATATCGTGGCCCCAGTGGCGGTAGCCCTTCTCGGTCCGGCAGGCGTTCATCGCGTGGTAGCCGGCCATGGCGAGGCCGAACGGGGCGCCGGCCTCGACGATCCGGTCGAAGACGTGGGTCGCGAACTCGGCCGGGACGTAGAGCTCGAAGCCCAGCTCGCCCACATAGGTGATCCGGCTCGCCCGCACCCGTGCGTAGCCGATCTCGAGCTCGCGCGAGGTGCCGAAGGGGAAGGCCGCGTCGGACAGGTCCTCGCGGCAGAGAAGCTGCAGCAGCGCGCGCGAACTCGGGCCCATCAGCCCGAGCATGGGCAGGCCGGAGGTGAGGTCGACCACGTTGCAGCGCGCCTCGGCCGGGACGCGCGCCCTGAGCCAGGCGAGGTCACGGGTCTGGACGGCGGCGCCGGTGACGACGAGGAAACGGGTCTCGGCGAGGCGCGTGACGGTGAGGTCGGCCTCGATGCCCCCCTGCCCGTTGCACCACTGGGTGTAGACGATCCGGCCCACCGGCACGTCGATCTCGGCCACCGACACCCGGCCCAGGACGGTGCAGGCGTCGGCCCCCTCGACCAGGAACTTGGCGAAGCTCGACTGGTCGAACAGGGCCACGGCGTCACGCACCGCCCGGCACTCGGCGGCGGTGTGCTCGAACCAGTTCTGCCGGCCCCAGGAATAGACATATTCGGGGGCCACACCGGGCGGCGCGTACCAGTTCGGCCGCTCCCAGCCGGCCGTCTCGCCCATGACGGCACCCAAGGCGACGAGCCGGTCGTGAAACGGCGACCGGCGGACGCCGCGCGCGGTCGCGTACTGCCGATAGGGCCAGTGCATGGCGTAGAGCAGGCCCAGGGTCTCCGTGGTGCGGTCGCGCAGGTAGGTGCGGTTGCTCTGGAACGGGTGCAACCGGCGCACGTCGACGTCGGTGAGGTCGACCGGCATGCGGCGGTCACGGATCCATTCGGCCAGCACCTTGCCGGCGCCGCCCGAGCTCTGGATGCCGATCGAGTTGAAGCCCGTGGCGACGAACAGATCCGGAACCTCGGCGGTCTCGCCCAGGAGATAGCGGTCGTCGGGCGTGAAGCTCTCGGGCCCGTTGAAGAAGGTCTGGATCCCGGCCCCGGCCAGGATCGGCAGGCGGCGCATGGCGCTGTCGAGGATCGGCTCGAAATGATCGACGTCCTCGGTCAGGCTGTCGAAGCAGAAGGCCTCGGGGATGCCGTCCATGCCCCAGGGCTTGGCCACGGGCTCGAAAGCGCCGACCAGGAGCTTGCCGGCGTCCTCCTTGTAGTAGGCGCACTCGTCGGTCACCCGCAGCACCGGCAGGTCGCGGGGCAGGTCGGCCAGGGCCTCGGTGACGATGTAGAAATGCTCGGCCGCGTGCAGCGGCACGGACACGCCGATGGCGGCGGCCAGCTCGCGCGACCACATGCCCGCGGCGAGCACCACGGTCCCGGCCGCGACGGACCCCTGCCCAGTCATGACACCCGTGGCGCGCCCCTGCTCGACCAGGATCCGCTCCACCTTCACGCCTTCGGCGATGCGCACGCCGAGCCGCCGCGCGCCCTTGGCGAAGGCCTGCGTGACGTCGACCGGGTTGGCCTGACCGTCCTTGGGCAGGAAGACCCCGCCGAGTACGTCGCCCACCTCGAGCAGCGGGTAACGGGCCTTGATCTCAGCGGGGCCGATGACCTCGACCGCGAGGCCGTAGCTTCTGGCCATCGAGGCGCCACGCTTCAGCTCCTCGAACCGCTCAGCGTTCAGCGCGACGCTGATCGAGCCGTTCTGCTTGAACCCGGTCGCCTGCCCGGTCTCGTCACCCAGCGCGTGCAACAGCTCGGAGGTGTACTTGGCGAGCTCGGTCATCCGGCGCGTCGCCCGCAGCTGGCCGATCAGCCCGGCAGCATGCCAGGTCGTGCCGCAGGTGAGCTGGCGCCGCTCCAGGAGCAGCACGTCGGTAATGCCGAGCTTGGCCAGATGGTAGGCGATCGAGCAGCCGACGATGCCGCCGCCGATGATCACCACGTCGACGCGGGCGGGAAGCGAGGTGGTCAACGCGGATTCTCCGTCCAGCAATCAGGCGCCGGCGCGCCTCGCCCCGACCACGGCCTGCAGGAACACCGCGGCCAGCACGATGCCGCCACCGAGCAGGGTCGGTGCGGCCGGCACCTCGCCGACAACGAGCCATGCCCAGACCGGGGCCAAGATGATCTCGGTCTGCGCCAGCAGCAGCAGGTCCGCCGCCGGCAGGTGGCGCGAGCCGGAGGCGAACGCGATCAGACCGCAGCCGATCTGAACCACCCCCATCACCGCACACAAAGCAAGATCGTGCCACCCGATCGTGAGCGCACCCGGTCCGCGTCCGCTCAGCAGCAGCACCGCACAGGCCGCTGCCGACAGCATCGCTCCGAATACCAGCGACGGCGAGCTGTCCGCCAAGCGGGCCCGGCGCAAGGTGACGCTGAACAGCGCGAAGCTGGCGCAGGAGCCCAATGCCAGCAGCGTACCCTCCAGCCGTCCGGATCCGATCCCGGGCACCGCGATCACGGCGATGCCCAAGCCCGCGAGCCCGGTGGCCGCCCAGGTTACGCCGCGGATCGGCTCGCCCAGCAACAGGCGTGCGAGCAGCGCCGCCATGAAGGGCATGCTCGCCAGCACGAAGGCAGCGTTGGCGACGGTGGTCATGGTCAGCGCCAGGACCCAACCGACGAAGGCGCCGGTCAGGCACAGGCCGCCGAGCAGGCCGTTCCAGCCGACCGCGCGCAGGCGCCCGAGCATCGTCGCCGCATCCCGCCAGGCCATGAAGCCCAGCACGACCGGCAGCACGAACACCGAGCGCCAGAGCACGATCTGGAAGGCGTCGGCTGCGTGCACCAGCTTCACGAGCGTGCCGCCCGAACTCCAGCACAGGCCCGCGAGGGCAACGAGAGCCACGCTGCGGGCGTAGACCGGATCCGCCCGAAACCCTGCGACCGCCTGCATCATGACGGTCCGACCTCAGATCCGCAGCCGTGCGTTGGTGGGATCGTAGAGCGGCTCGGCGCCGACCGTCGACGGCACCAGCCGGCCGTGGATCTCGATGGCCACCCGGCTGCCGGGCACCGCGAGGTCGCTTTGGACATAGGCCAGCGCCACGCTGCGCTCGAGCGTGAAGCTCCAGAAGCCGGAGGTTGCGAGGCCGACCAACTCGCCACCGGCGCGGACCGGCGCGCAATAGGGCGCGTCAGCATCGCCGGGCTCGTCCAGCGTCAGGGATACCAAGCGCTGGCGGACGCCGCGCTCGCGCTCGGCGAGCAGCGCCGCCTTACCGACGAAGTCGGGCTTGGCGAGGTCGACGAACCGGTCGAGACCGGCCTCGAAGGCCGAGTAGCCGGTCTCCAGATCCTGCTTCCAACTCCGATAACCCTTATCCAATCGCATCGATTCCACCGCATAGATGCCGACGTCGCGAATGCCGCGCGTGGCTCCGGCGGCCATCACCGCCTCGTAGGCGGGCAGGAGCTGCTCCATTGGCAGATGCAGCTCCCAGCCCAGCTCGCCCACATAGCTGACCCGGAGCGCCAAAGCGCGGCCGAAGCCGAGCTCCAGCTCGCGCGCCGACAGCCAGGGAAATGCGGCGTTGGAGAGGTCAGCCGGCGTCACCTGCCGCAGCACCTCGCGCGCCGCGGGGCCGGCCACGACGAGCGAGCCCAGCCGTCCGTGCAGGCAATCCAGGCGCGCGCTGCCGTCCGTCGGCAGAACGGCGCGCAAGAGATCCTCGTCGTGCCATTCCGCGGTACTGGCCGCAACGAGGAAGAAGCGGTCCTCCGCCAGGCGGGTCACCGTGAACTCGCTGAGCACGCCGCCCCTCGCGTTCAGCGCATAGCACAGGCCGATCCGGCCGAGCTTGGGCAAGCGCGAGCACAGCAGCCGGTCCAGCGCAGCAGCTGCGCCCGGCCCCTCCAGCATGAACTTGCTGAAGCCACCGAGATCGATCACGCCCACGGCTTCGCGCACGGCCCGTACCTCGGCGCGGACCAGTTGGTTCCAGTTGCGGTCGCGGCGCAGGGTGAGCGAGGGCTCCTCGACCACGCCGGCGGGATCGAAGAAGGCGGCACGCTCCCAACCGTTGCGGGCGGCGAAGCGGGCCCCCTTGGCGGCCAGGACGGGATAGAGCGGAGTCGTCCGCGCCGGCCGGCCGGCAGGGCGCTCCTCGAACGGAAAGCCGACGGCGTACTCGTTCTGGTAGAGCTCGATCGCCTTGGCGACGGTGAAGGAGGCCATGGCGTAGCCGGTGTAGCGGCGTGGGTCGAACACCCAGCCGTCCCATTCCGGCGTGCCGTCGACCACCCACTCGCTGAGGATCTTACCCGCTCCGGCCGACTGCGCGATGCCGAAGCTGAAGCAGCAGCACTGGTAGAAGTTGGCGAGCCCGTGGACCGGGCCGATATAGGAGTTGCCGTCGGGTGCGTAGGGAATCGGGCCGTTGACGACGCGCTTGACCCCGCCTTCGGCGAGGATCGGCACCCGCGCGCAGGCATCCTCGATGTAGCGCTCGAGCCGGCCCAGATCGTCGGGCCACAGCTGGTAGGCGAAGTCGGCCGGGAGGCCATCCTGCCACTCCGCGCGACATTGCCACTCGTAGGGGCCGAGGATGAAGCCCTGGCGCTCCTGGCGGAGATAGTAGGAGATGTCAGGGTCGCGCAGCAGCGGCAGCTTCTGCGCGCCACGCTCGACGAGCGCCGGGATGTCCTCGGTGACGAGGTACTGATGCTGCATCGAGACGATCGGCAGGTGCCGGCCGAGCAGCGCCATGACCTCGCCGGCCCGGTAGCCGGCGGCGTTGACGACGATCTCGGCGCGGATCGTC
>JAPJRA010000317.1 GCA_030824835.1 Geminicoccaceae bacterium
CTGGGGGCGATCGTCGCTCCCCGCCAGCTGTTCTTCACGCAGCTGCGTGAGGCCCTGGGTCCGGACAGCGGTACTATTGTCGACGACGAACGATTTATCTTCTCTTCCGACATTGTCTTCGCGTCGGCATCGGCAAAGCTGCCTCCTGCCGCCGCCGCCGAGGTACTGGAGATCGGCCGAGCCGTGGCTGCAGCCGCCGCGGCACTTCCTGACGACCAGGCCTGGGTGATCCGGATCGATGGGCACACCGACCGGAGCACGGTAGGTGGCCGCGTCTTTGACTCCAACCGCGAGCTGGCGGCGGAGCGCGCGGTCGAGGTCGTGCGCCTTCTGACCAAGGCGGGCGTGCCACCCGAAAGGCTGGCGGCGGCATCGTTCGGCGAGTTCCGGCCGCTGGATCCGGGCGACACGGCTGAGGCCTACCAGCGCAATCGGCGTATCGAGCTGGTGCTGGACGAGGGTTGAGACCCGAGGAAAACAGTGAGTGCGGGCCGCGCTTTCTTCGCGGCGTGGTCCGCGCTTGCTGACGTGAATGTGGACGGCTTGTGGCGAGACCCGATGCACACGCCAGATTTTTCAATCTATAGCTGACAATTGCATCGCTGCGGTCCGGTTCCGACATCCGCGCGACGACCGGGTCGGTGCGGTCAGCGGCAAGTGCTTCGGCGCGAGCTCGCCGCTGCGGCCCAACGAGCACGGCACCACGGTCTGGCGCCAAATTCAGATCGCAGGTGTCGACGCGCCGATATGGTTGGGCCATATTCCATGCAAAGGCCGGCGCATCCCGCGTGCGGGCCATGACGTGACCAACGATCGGGACTCATGACCAACTGGACCGTGAAGGATCTCGAGTACTGGGACGACCGGATTCGCGAACTCGTCGCGGACATCGGTCTCGACTGTTACCCACAGGAGTTTGAGATCTGCGACCAAAACTCGATGCTGGGCTATATGGCCTATCACGGGATGCCGTCGCACTATCCTCACTGGAGTTTCGGCAAGGCTTACGAGCAGACCAAGACCATGTACGACCATGGCGTCTCCGGCCTGCCCTACGAGATGGTCATCAACTCGAACCCTGCCCTGGCCTACCTGATGCGGGACAATTCGCTGTGCCTGCAGATCCTCACCATCGCCCACGTCTACGGCCACAACGACTTCTTCAAGAACAACTTCACCTTCAGCTCGGCTACGGACGCCAAGGAGACCCTGGCCGCGTTCAAGGCTCGGGCCGACCGGGTGCGCGGCTATATCGAGGACCCGTCCATCGGCGGTGATGCCGTCGAGGAGTTCCTGGACGCTGCCCACGCCATCTCCTTCAACCGCTCGCGCAACCTGGCGATCAAGAAGCTGAAGCCGGCGGAGCAGCGTCAGCGCCTGCTCGACGCGGCAAGACCGCCGCACGACCCGTTCGCCAACCTGCACAGGCGGCCCGAGCCCGTGGCAGTGGACCTGTCCCGCGAGCCTCTCGAGCCCGAGGCCGACCTGCTCTTGTTCATCCGCGACCATAACCGCGACCTCGCCGATTGGCAGCGGGACCTCCTGACCATCGTCGACGAGGAGAGCCGGTACTTCCTGCCTCAGATCGAGACCAAGATCATGAACGAGGGCTGGGCCAGTCACTGGCACCATCGCCTGATGACCGCGCTGGAGCTGCCTCAGGAGATCCATCTCGAGTTCCTGGTTCGCCACAACCAGGTGATCTGCCCCAACCCTGGTGGGCTCAACCCCTACCATGTAGGGTTCATGGTATGGCGCGACATTGAAAAACGCTTTGGCGGCGAGCATTCCAAGGAGGGTCGTGCCAAGCTGTTCGAGGTTCGCGAGAGCGAGCGCGATGTCTCCTTCTTGCGCCGTTTCCTGACCGAGGAGCTGTGCCGTGAGCTCGACATCTTCACCTGGAAGCCGCGCGGCGAGCACTTGGTCGTCTCCGAGGTAGCCGACCAGGAGCACTGGAACGACGTCAAGAATGCGCTGTTGAAGCAGATCGGCACCGGCTCGATGCCGAGCATCAAGATCCATGACGCGAACTATAAGGGTCGCCGCGGGCTCTACTTGGTCCATGACCATGACGGCCGCGACCTGGACATGACCCACGCCGACAAGACCCTCCACCACCTGCGGACATTGTGGGGCCGGGATACCTACCTGCTGACTGCCGTGCGTGGGAAGAAGACGTTGATGAGCGTCTCGGATGCAGGCTTCGACGCCAAGTTGGTGAGTTGAGCAATCACCGGGCATTCGATTCGACGTTGTGCCCGTGAGCGACCGGCCCGGCACCTGACATAAACGTTGGCGCCAAGGATGGATCTGCGTAGGGACAGCCACCACTTCGACTGACGCGGATCCACCCCCTGCCCGGCACACCTACTGTCGCTGGCCAGATCTGTCGGAGCGCCGAATGTTGCTTGATTGCGGGCAAGCGGAATTCCGCTACACGCCGTTTCCGATCGGGATTGCCAAGCCCGTGATGTCGCCTGCGCGCTATGCCGAACTCGTGGCGAACTTTCCGCCGATCGAGCTGTTCGAGAGCTTTCAGCGGATGGGGAAAAAGGGCCGCAAATACACATTGTCGGCCAAGGAAAATCCGAAGCGCTATCACGCTTACGTCAGAAGCAATCCTCTGTGGCGGGAATTGTACACGTGGATCAAGAGCCGGGAATTCATCTACGGTATCCTGGACTTGCTGGCGACGCACCATATCGAGCTCGGCTACCGCTATGTTCCTCCCCATTTGAGGGCGGCCCGGAGGGTTTCCGCGTTGCTGCGCCGGCGGCGGCTCCCCGCCTACGTGCCGTTGGAGGCACGGTTTGAGTTCTCGGCATTGCCGGCCGATGGCGGCAACCTTCCACCCCACACCGACGCGCCAACCAAGATCGTGACCATGATCCTGGCAATTCTGGATGAAGGCGAGTGGGATCAAACTTACGGGGGCGGCACCGACGTCAACTGGCCCAAGGACGAGACCCGCAGCTTCAACCAGATGAACCGTGTTGCCAGCTTTGACGAAATGGATGTGGTGCATACTTATCCATTCACGCCCAATCAGTGCATCCTGTTCGTCAAGACCTTCAACTCCTGGCATTCCGTCGCCCCGATGCATGGCCCGGCAGGCCGCCTGCGTCGAACATTGACCATCAACATCGAGGCCCTGACGTGAGCGCGCGTCAGGCAGTCCTCGTAAATCCTGGAGAACGCCGATGAACGCTGCTTCGGGCAAGCGGCCTCTATGGGCGCGGGCATTCGACCGGTTGCGGTACGGCTTCGGGCAAAAGGGCAAGGATCGCAAACGCGCGGCCGAGGCGGCGGCGCGGGCAGCCGCATTCGAGCGTCGATCGATTGATACCAATGGTGGCCTGCCGCAAAGGCAATATGCCAGCTATCGGGCCTATATCGATCATCAGGCCAGTAAGCTCACGCAGATCGAACGACGCTTGCGCCGCGTCGAGGCCGAGGACCTGGAGAGTTTTCGCAGCCGATTCGCCGAGTGTCGGGCGCTCGACGGACATCATACCGTACTATGCCTGGGGGCGCGGCTGGGCACCGAAGTGCGGGCCCTTATGGACCTGGGCCATCTAGCCGTCGGTGTGGACCTCAACCCTGGCGCCGCCAACCAATATGTACTGCAGGGCGACTTCCATCATCTGGTCTTTCCAGACGGGTCATTTTCGGCCGTCTACACCAACACCCTGGATCATGTGTTCGACCTGCCGCTGCTTGTGCGCGAGATCAGGCGTGTCCTGGCACCCGGCGGTACCCTGATCGCCGATGTCGTCCCAGGCTTCGAGGAAGGCCATCTGCCGGGCGACTTTGAATCGACCTATTGGACCGACGTGGATGCGCTGGTGGAAGCGCTGACCGCGGCCGGATTGCAGCTGGTCTCGCGCCGCATACTCGACCGTAAGCCCTGGCAACAGATCATCCTGAAACCGGCGAGCGAGAATGCAGACAAGCGAATCGGGCAGGCGGCTTAACCCAAGCTATAAGGGCCGTCTGCATGTCGGCACCCGGCCTCGAGGACGGCGATCGGTCGCTGACTATTTGCAGCGTCTCGTTCAATTCCGGCCCATGGTTGGAGTTGAACCGTCGACTGACCGTAGCGCTCAACCCGAATGCGGCGTTCACATGGTTGGTCGCCGAGAACTCACCTACGTTTTCATCCCAACGCGTGCTGCCTGAAGTCAGGGGATTTCAAGTGCTACCGGGCGCTGCCTTCGAGCAGCGTGTCTACGCATCGGGGAGCTATCACCACGGCCGGGGCATGAACGCATTGCTGCGCCACATCAGCACGCGCTATGCGCTGTTCTGCGATCCCGATTTCTACATCATCCAAGACAACTGGATCCACACGGTGCTCCGGCATATGCAGGATCGGGACGTCGCCATCCTGGGCGTGCCCTGGCATCCGCGCTGGGTCTACAAGAGCCGCTACTTCCCGTGTGTCCACTGCATGTTCGTCGACTTGGCCGCCGTGCCGGTCGAAAACCTCGATTTCACCCCCGACATTGAGGATATTCCAGGCTACGCGCGCGTAGCGAGCGACCAAGCGAGCGCGATAGGCGGGATGAAGCTTCCCGACCCCCTGAAGCTGCGCAAACGTCGCCATATCGGCGCGGCGCGGGACGTCAGCTGGCGCATTCAGCATCGGTACGCCGACGATCCAATGGTGCGGACGGAGTGCTTGCAGCCGGTCTTCCGACCGGCCCAGTCGCGCCTTCGCCGCCAGGTTGAAGCCCTGCTGCCGGACGACTGGTCGCTGATTCCGCAGCGGCCCGGGTACTTTGCGGAGAGCGGGTTCAAGGAGCTGGGGTTACCGGATCTCGACCAGTGCGGGTGGGAGGAGTTTCTTTGGCGCGGCCACGCATTCGGTTTCCACGTTCGCTCCCAACCCAAGCTCAAGCTGCAGGATTCGCTAGCAGACCATCTGGCGGACGTGAAAGACATCCTGAAGTGCCTTACGACCGGCAAGGTGGCCTCGAAATGACGGGCTGTTACCTTGGCGCACGGTTTCTGCGCCCGGACCCGCCTGCATCGCCTACGGCACGGCACGAGAATTCCTCGGCAGACAGACAGACGAAACGATGATCGAAGCGCTGTTGCCCGTGACGCTGCTGATCGGGCTCGGCTACGCCCTGCGAGCCTCGAGTTTTCTTCCGGAGGCAGGTTGGCCGCCGATCGAGCGGATGGTCTACTTCGTCCTGTTTCCGGCGCTGCTGTTCAACGAGCTGGCCACGGCGGACCTGAGCGGCGTCCCGGTCGCCCGCATGGCCACCGTGCTGCTGGCGACCCAGCTGATCATGGCCGGCCTGGCCAGCACTGCCCGCCGGCGCTGGCA
>JAPJRA010000318.1 GCA_030824835.1 Geminicoccaceae bacterium
GGTGAGCGGGGTTCGCGGCATCGCGGCCGGTGATGGCGGCGCGGCTGCCGATCTGCACGCGATTGTCGGGCAGCATCCGATAGTAATGCCTGAGCGTGCGCGTGTCGGTCAGGGGCGAGAGCACCTGCGCGCCGACCTCGGCCAGTTCGGCATCGGTCAGCACGCGGGTGACGATGCTGTTCGACATGATCGGCAGAAGCCGGTCACGCAGCCGCGCATGCAGGCCGCGTGGCGCATAGCCGGCCGTTGCCACGGCGACCTTCTTCGCCCGCACGGTCCCGCCGGGTGTGCGCAGGTGGTGCACCCCGCCCCGGTAGTCCCAGCCGTCCACGGGGCTGTCGACATGGACGCGGGCGCCATTCTCGCGCGCGACCCGGCAATAGCCGAACGCCAGCCTGGCCGCATGGACGCCGACGCCGTCGGGTTCATACATCCCGCCCTGTGCTTCCTGGTCCCGGACGACCCGCTCATGCACCTCGGCACGGCTCATCATCCGGGCGCCATAGCCGAACTTGTCGCGCAGCAGCGCCGCCTCTTGCCCCAGCCCCGGCACGACCGAGGCCTTGTGCGCGATATAGTAGTGGCCGCCGTCCTGCGGATCGCAGTCGATGGCGTGGTCGCGGATCTGCGCGCGCCAGTAGTCGAACGCCTCCAGCATCTCGCGGTGCAGGCCGCGGGCCACGTCAAGGCCCCAGCGTTCGATCCACTGGCTGCGCTTGAGCCGCCCGGCCGAGAACTGCGCCTGCCCGCCGTTGCGGGTCGAGCAGCCATAGGCGGTGCCGTGGGCTTCCAGCACGACGGTTTCCACGCCGAGATCGCGGGTCAGCGCCATCGCGCAGTTCAGCCCCGTGTACCCCGACCCGATCACCGCGCATTCCACGTCGAAATCGCCGGTCACGGGACCGTCGTCCTCGGGCGGCGCGCCGGCGGTGCCGATCCAGTAGGTCGGGGCATAGTCGCTGCCCCGGCCGACCGTCCTGGCGGTCAACGGGTCGTACAGCGGATCATACCTGCTACTGCCGCGCTTGGGTGTCTGCAGCATAGTCCCAGGTCCTCACTCGGTGCCAGCGGGGGCCGAGCCGGCGGCGGCAACCGGGGGTCGCTGCTTGCGGATGGCCTGCTTTTCGACGATTCGGCCGTCCCTGATGCGGAACAGGTCTGCGCCCTGCACCTCGGTCCGGGTGCCGTCGGGATTGGTGGCGCGGAAGGTCCACTGGCTGACGCCGCGGGTGCCGTCCTCGGACATGAAATGCTCGTGGTCGGCCCATTGCACGTCGGGCATCGCGGTCCAGACGCCCTGGAACGCCTTGGCAATCGCATCGCGGCCTTCGATCCGGTTACCGTATTCGTTGTCGCCGGCGACGGTGTAGAACACGCAGTCATCCGCGAAATGGGTCATCACGCCTTCGATGTCGTGGCGGTTGAAGGCGTCGAAGGTGGCCTTCAGGTCGTTGGCGGTCAGTGTCCTGGTCATCGGTTCGGCCTTTCGGAAGCTTCAGGATAGGGAATGATGAGGGTCGGGATGCGCGAGCGGCGCATCACGCGCTTGGCCACGGTCCCGAGGAAGGTCTGCGAGAAGCCATGTTCGTGGCTTCCCATCAGGATCATGTCGGCGCCCAGGCTGATCGACCGCTGCAGGATCACCTCGGCCGGCTGGCCCTCGATGATCTCGATGTCGGCGATCCGGTCGCGGCGGGCGGCCTTGGTCGGATCCGCCTCCTCCCAGAAGGCCCGCTGCCGTTCCGCCATCACGTCCCGCGCGGTCTTGAGCCGGCTTCCGACGGCGGCCTCCAGCATGCCTGCGTCGGTCACGTAGGCCCGCAGCGTGATGCGCGCGTCCTCGGAAAGCGGACGCAGCGCGTGCAGCACATGCACCCTTGCGTCCAGGGCTTCGGCCATCCGCACCGCATACCGCAGCGCGTAGATCGAGCCTTCCGAAAGATCGGTGGCGTAGAGCAGCGTCCTGATCGGGTTGATCGGGATCATCGGAACCTCCGGTCAGTAGCCCATGACCCGCGGGAGCCACAGCGATATCGCGGGAACAGCGGCGATCACGGCGATCGCGACGACCAGCGCCGCGATGAAGGGCAGCGCGCGATAGGCGATCTTCTCGATGTCGATCTTCGAGATCCCCGACGAGATGAACAGGTTCTCGCCCAGGGGCGGGGTGACGAAGCCGACGGACAGCGAGCAGATCATGACGATGCCGAAGTGGATCGGGTCGATGCCGACGCCGTAGGCGACGGGCAGCATCACCGGCACCAGGATCATGATCGCCGCCAGCGTCTCCATGAACATGCCGACGATCAGCAGGAAGCCGATCATGATGGCCCAGATCGCCGCCTTGTTCTGGGTGAAGGACAGCATGCCGTCGGCTAGCTGCGCGGGGATCTGGTTTTCCACCAGGATGCGGCCGAACAGCGTCGCGGTGAACAGGACCAGAAGGACGCGTCCGGTCAGCCAGGTCGTCGCCTCGAGCGCCACGAATATCTCTTTCAGGTTGATCTCGCGGTAGATCACGATGCCGACGAGCAGCGTGTAGAAGATCGCCACGATCGCGGCTTCGGTGGGCGTGAAGAACCCGCCGTAGATCCCGCCCAGGATGACCAGCGGCGCGAGGATCGACCAGAAGCCACGGTAGAGTGCCGTGCCGATCCGGGACAGCGACAGCGGTTCGGCCCCGCCGTGATAGCCGAGGCGCTTGGCTCGGATGTAGTTGGCGATCAGCAGCGATCCGGCCATCAGGAAGCCCGGCAGGAAGCCTGCGATGAACAGTTTCGAAATCGAGACCGTCTGGAACTGTCCGAACCGCTCGATCGCTTCCGGCGGGGCGGCAAGGCCCATCGCCGAGATCCCGAAGATGACCATCGGGATCGACGGCGGAATGACGATACCAAGGCCCCCCGCAGAGGCGGTGACGGACGCGGCATAGGAACGGTCGTAGCCTGCGCGGGCCATGGCCGGGATCATCAGCATCCCCACGGCGGCGGTGGTCGCCGGGCCCGAGCCGGAGATCGCGCCGAAGAATACGCAGGCAAGGATCGTTGCGGCCGAGATGCCGCCGGTGAAGGGTCCCGCCAGGCTTTCCGCGACATTGATGAGCCGCCGCGAGATGCCCGCGGCCTCCATCAGCGCGCCGGCGAGAATGAAGCTCGGCAGCGCCATCAGCGGGAACGAGCCGACCGACGACCAGGCGATCTGGACCATCTTGATCGGGTTGTCGCCCAGGTACCACATCGCGGCCAGCGCCGAGACGCCGAGCGCCACCGAGATCGGCGCCCCGATCGCCAGAAGCCCGGCCAGTGACCCGAACAGCACGGGGACAAGCGCGTTTTCCATCAGATTTTCCCCGCGTTCGGCGCTTGCTGCCCGGCCAGATCCAGTTCGATGTCGACTTCGTCGGGGTCACGCGGATCGACGCCCAGCACGAGCTTCATGTAGTTCACCTGGAGGATGCGGAAGGTCATCAGCGCGAAGCCGATCGGCAGCGGCGCCATGACCCACTTCATCTGCCAGCCCAGCGTCTGCGCCTTCACGAAGGGCTTGAGCGAGCCGACATACTTGATCGCGTAGTAGATGAAGATGACGTTGAAGATCACCCAGAACAGGTCGCCGAGCGCCTCGACGATCCGGCCGGTCTGGCGGGGCATCATCTTGATGTGGAAGGTGACCCGGTTGTGCGCGCCCATCCGCGCGGCGTAGCTCGCCCCGAAATAGGCGAACCAGACAAACAGGATAACCGAGAATTCCTCGATCCAGGTGATCGAGGTGCCGAACACCTGCCGGGCCGCGATCTGCGCGAACAGCAGCGTCACGAAAACCGCAAGCAGGGTGCGGCAGATGTAGCTTTCGATCATGTCCAGGTGACGCCAGACGGTCGCCATGATCCAGCCTCCGAAAAGGGTGCGGGGGAACGAGAGGAGGCGGGCGCGCGCAGGCGCCCGTCAGGGCACAGGTCCGGCGCCTTACGGTGCCGGTTCGCGGCCCAGGGCGGTCAGCGCGTGATCCACCATCTCCTTGCCGCCGACGCTGTCGTAGAACTTCGGCCAGACGGTGCCCGTGGCCAGGTCCATGAACTCCCTTTCCCCATCGGCGGGATCGGAGATCTCCATTCCGCGGCCGACCAGATCCTCGCGGATCCTGGCCTCCTCGTCCCTCAGGAACTGCGCCGAGAACTGGGTCGCCTCCTCGCCCGCGGCGGTCACGGCCTGCTGCTGTTCCGGCGTCATCGACTGATAGAGCGTTCCGAGATGATCAGCGGCTCGATCGAGAAGATGTGGCGCAGGTTCGTGACGTGGTTCTGAACCTCGTAGAACTTCATCGCGTTGATGGTCATGTACGGGTTGTCCTGCCCGTCCACGACCTTCTGCTGCAGTGCCGCAAAGGTTTCCGTCCAGGCCATCGGCGTGGGATTGATGCCCCAGGCCTTGTAGGTGTCGATCATGATCTCGTTCTTGGGAACGCGGATCACCAGGCCTTGCAGGTCGGCGACGGTCGTCACCGGCTTCTTCGAGTTGGTCAGCACGCGGAAGCCCGAGTAGGCCCAGCCGATGATCCGCACGCCGGCGTCCTCGATCGTCTGCTCGACCATCTGCTGTCCGATCTCGCCCTGCGTCAGCTTCTCGGCATCCTCGAGCGACAGGATGACATAGGGCAGCGTCAGCGTGCCCACGGTGGGCGAGAACGGGGTGATGTTGTTGATTGCCAGGATCGAGAAATCCAGCGTTCCTGTCGCGGCGGCCGTGACGGTGTCCTGCTCGTCCCCGAGCTGGCCGTTCAGGAACAGCTTGCCCGTATCCTGACCGCCCGAGTGCTTTTCAAGCGCAGAGATGAAGGCTTTTCCAAGGGCTTCCTGAGTCCCGCCGGCGCCGTCGCCTACCGCGATCCGGTATTCCTTCGCGCCTGCGGTGACTGCCATGGCGGCCAGCAGGGCGGCGGCAGCGACCCCAGTCCGCATCAGACGAAAGCTCATCATTCGGTATCCTCCCAGATGTCCCGTAGCGTCCGGCTTTCCTCCCCAGGACGCGGTTGCGACATTGCACCGCGAGGCCAAGACCTGATATGTCCAGATCAGGCTATCTATAGGTCCAGGGCGCCGCGCATGAACACAGCCCAGGGCTGGCAGCCTTCGATCCCCCCGGAAGCGATTTTCCTGCGCGGCGGATCCGGCCAGACGCTTCAGGCAAGGCTGATTGCAGGGATCGTCGAGCACCTGCTGGCGAACCGCATCCCCCCTGGCACCCGACTGCCAAGCACGCGAGCATTGGCCGAAGCATTGGGGCTGTCGCGCATGACGGTGACGCTCGTCTACCAGGAGCTCGCGTCGCGTGGC
>JAPJRA010000319.1 GCA_030824835.1 Geminicoccaceae bacterium
AGGGTGGGCAGGCCGGTCATGGCTTCGAGGCGGGCCGCGATGTCGAAATCGTTCCAGGCGCGAAACGCGTCCGAGGGAATGTCCAGCTCGCGGCGCCAGCTGCCCATGTTGTAGGGGGCCGCGACGCCGAGGCCGGCAATGCGCTCGGCATGCGCGGGCGTGAGGGCGCCGCGGAGCGCCGCGATCTCCTCCAGCACCATGTTCAGCGCTTCCTCGGGCTGCGGGAACGGGCACTCGCGCCGTCGCTGGGCGATCACCTTGCCGGCGAAATCCACGAGGATGGTATCGAGTGAGCGCCGGCCGATCTTCACGCCGAGCGAGTAGGCTCCGTCGGGAGCGAGGCCGATCAGCGTGGCCGGCTGGCCGCGATCGCCCTGGCGCTTGCCTTCGCTGCGGATCAGGCCGGCGGCCTCCAGCTCGTGGACGATCATCCCGGCCGTGTTCGCGGTCAGATTGGCGTGGCGTGCCAGATCGGCCTTGGAGGCCGTCCCCAGGCGACGCAGCAAGCCTAGTATGACCCGTTCATTGAACTGCCGGACCTGGATAGAGTTGCTGCCCTGGCCGGATGCGCGGTTCCGCAAGCGGATGACCTCCCTTTGACGACCGTACCCGACGTTGGGTGCGATGCCATGGGAGGGATTGTGTCGCAGGTATGCGGTTTGGTCAATAATTAAATCACGATGAATTATCTTTCCTGCGTTTGTTCCGGCTTGCGCCTGGCAATCCGTTTCGGCCGGTGGCGCGGCGCATCGCGCAACCTCGTAAGGGAGCCGGCGCGAAATCGCCTCGACCCTGGCTTCAAGTTGCATCAGGTCGGCCTACAGTCATCTTGTGCAATGAGGCGTGCCGTCGACGAGGGTCTGCTTTCATGATCCGACTTGCGCCGCCGCTTTGGTATCGGCCGCATCCCGGACGGGTTCCTGCCGGCCGCCGGCCCTCTATTATTAAATCATCATGCATTACTTTGCCGTCCTGATCACAGCTTCAACTGCGTCTTTACAGGGATTGAACAGATCGGTCAAAGGTGTCTATAAGTTTTCGCGCTGCGTTGAAGGCAGGCCGTGTAGTGCTGCCCCGCGCTCGTCCTTGGGAGGTCGGCCATGCTATTTGTCCGTTCGCTGTTTGGCGCGCTGATTCTGGGCTCCGCCTGGACGACGGCGGGCATGGCGGGACAGTATGTCGATCGACTCGAGGACGGGACCGTGCTGCTGAAGCTTGGTCCGGCCTACCAGTACGCCGTCATCGAGACCTCGCGCGACGAGCTGGGCCCTCTCCTCGGGGAAGGCACGGGGCCCTACGCCGGGACCACGGTCCGCCTGCTCACCCACGACGAAGGGCCGCACGGGCCGATCTCCGGGCCGATCGAAGCGCTGCGCCCGGTCTGGGAGGAGCTGACCGGCGGCCGGCTGGAGGTGGGGCTCGTACCGATCAGCGAGCTCTATGCCGACCTGATGCTCGACCTGCAGCGCGGTGACCATCGCTACGACGCGGCGGTGGTGGCGGCCTATTTCTACGGCGACCTGGTCGCCGGCAAGTATCTGGCGTCCGTCGACCCGCTGCTGGCGAGCGGCAAGTTCCCGCGCTGGAGCTACGATTCCATGCCGCCGGCCTTGCGCCGGCTATATGGCTGGGCAGGGGTAGATTATGGCGTGCTCAACGACGCCGACGGGCAGGTGCTCTATTACCGCCGCGACGTGCTGAACGACCCGGCCAACCAGGCGGCGTTCAAGGAGGCCGTCGGCTACGATATGCCGATACCGCCGCGGACCTGGCAGCAGGTGCTGGACATCAGCCGCTTCTTCGACGGCAAGAACTGGGACAAGCACGACAATCAGCCCGACCACGGCATGGTCCTGCATCTGAAGCCGGGCGAGCAGGGCTTCTACCACTTCCAGTCGCTGTCGGCCTCGTTCGCCATCAAGCCGGGTGCCGAGGTCGACCGCTACCACAATGTCTACTGGTTCGACCCCTCGGACATGCGGCCGCTGATCAACTCGCCGGGCCAGGTGGCGGCGCTCGAGCTGCTGCAGGAGCTGAACAAGACCGGGCCAGCCGAGCAGATGGGCTGGCGGCTGCCGCAGGCCTGGGATTACTTCCTGCGCGGCAAGGCCGTGTTCGTCTTCAGCTGGGGCGATGTCGGGGCGCTGTGCCAGGACGAGGCCCGCTCGCTGATTAAGGGCAACTGTGCCGCCGCCATGCTGCCGGGCTCGTCCCGCTACTGGGACCAGGAGAGCCAAGCCTGGGTGGAGCCGCCGGAGCCGAACCGGGTCGGCAACACCACGGGTGGCTCCTGGCACGGCGTGGTCATGGCCAGCTCGGCCCAGCAGGAGGCTGCCTACTCGTTCCTGGCGCTGATGGCGGTCAAGCCCTTCTCGCTGTGGGCGGTGCAGCATGGCTGGACCGGCATCAATCCAGGCTTCCACTATCAGATGCTGCAGCCGGAGGGTGAGGCGCGGCTGGCCGACTATGTCCGCGCGGGCTGGGACCCCGCCGACGTCAAGGACTACCTGCAGGCCTACCAGGCCACGTTCAACGCGGACACCATGCTCCCGTACCTGCGGATCCGCGGCACGCCGGCCTACTGGTCGGTCCTCGACACCGAGCTCGCCCGCGCCCTGGGTGGCCGCAAGACCGCCCAGCAGGCGCTCGACGACACGGCGGCTGCCTGGGACAAGATCACCGACAGTCTCGGTCGCGACCAGCAGCTCGACGCCTATCGACAGGCCATTGGCTACGACCCTGGCAAGTCCTAGCCGGAGGCCTGCGTTCCTGCCCAACGGACCAGTGCCGACACGCCCCAGCGGGCGTGACGGCGTGCCGGCAACGTCCCTCGCTGAGAAGGTAACCGATGACGACATCTGACGAGCTGCGGCAGCTGTTTCCGCTGCCGGAGGCGATTCCGGCCGAGCAGATGATTCCGGCCAAGGTCCACCAGCGCACCTGGCTCGTCGATGGTGAGCTGCGGGAATGGGACGGGCCGGCGCAGACCGTGCTGTCGGCGGTGTGCGTGCGCGGCGCCGATGGTGCCCTGACGCAGGTCGAGCTCGGCAGCGTGCCCCAGGGCGCGGAAGCCGAGGCCGAGGCGGCTTTGGCGGCCGCCGTGGCCGCCTACGACAATGGCCGCGGCGTTTGGCCGACGATGGCGGTGGCCGAGCGCATCGCCTGCATGCAGACGTTCGCCAAGCAGATGCAGGCCCGCCGGCAGGAGGTCGTGCGCCTGCTGATGTGGGAGATCGGCAAGAGCCTGGCCGACAGCGAGAAGGAGTTCGACCGCACGGTCGACTATATCCGGGCGACGATCGAGGCGCTGAAGGAGCAGGACAACGGCAACTCGCGCTTTCTCGTCGTCGAGGGTACGATCGGGCAGATCAGGCGGACGCCCCTGGGCGTCGTGCTGTGCATGGGGCCTTACAACGACCCGCTCAACGAGACCTGTGCGACGCTGATCCCGGCCCTGATCATGGGCAATACCATGGTCTTCAAGCCGCCGCGCTACGGCGTGCTGCTGTTCGCGCCGCTGCTCGAGGCCTTCCGCAGCGCCTTCCCCAAAGGCGTGATCAACACCGTCTACGGCAAGGGCTCGGTCGTGGTGCCGCTGCTGCTGGGCACCGGCAAGGTCAACTGCCTGACCCTGATCGGCTCGAGCAAGGTCGCCGACCATCTGAAGAAGCTGCCGCCCAAGGCGCATCGGCTGCGGGCGATCTTGGGCCTGGATGCTAAGAACGCCGCCATCGTGCTGCCCGACGCCGACCTCGACCTCGCGGTCAAGGAGTGCCTCCTGGGCTCGCTGTCGTTCAACGGCCAGCGCTGCACGGCGCTGAAGATGCTGCTGGTCCACCGCTCGATCGCCGAGCCGTTCCTGGAGCGCTTCACGGCCGGTCTCGCCAAGCTCAAGGTGGGCATGCCGTGGGAGGCGGGCGTCAGTATCACGCCGCTGCCGGAGCCCGGCAAGGTCGCCTACATGCACGAGCTGGTCGAGGATGCGCAGGCCAAGGGGGCGCGGGTGGTCAACCCGGACGGTGGGACTTCCGCGGGCACGCTGTTCTACCCGGCCGTCGTCTACCCGGTCGCCGAGGGCATGAAGCTCTACCGCGAGGAGCAGTTCGGCCCCGTCGTTCCCGTGCTGCCGTTCGACGCGCTCGAGACCGCCCTGGAATACGTGATCAGCTCCGAGCACGGCCAGCAGGTGAGCATCTTCGGCGCCGATCCGGACCGGATCGGGACCCTGGTCGATCCGCTGGTCAACCAGGTGTGCCGGGTCAACATCAACTGCCAGTGCCAGCGTGGCCCGGACGTGTTCCCGTTCACCGGGCGCAAGGACTCGGCGGAAGGCACGCTGTCGGTCACGGATGCGTTGCGCTCGTTCTCGATCCGCTCGATGGTGGCCACCAAGCAAACCGCTGCCAGCGAGCAGCTGCTGGATGCCATCGTCCAGCACCACACCTCTAAGTTCATCAACACCGGCTTCATTTTCTAGCGTGATCACACGCTGCTACAGGCCGGTTCGGAGGGGCCAAGAATGACCAGGCAGCACCCCTGTCGGGCGAAGATCGTGGCGACGCTGGGTCCGGCCAGCTCGACGCCGGAGGTGATCCGGGCGTTGGTGGAGGCCGGGGCGGACGTGTTTCGCCTGAATTTCAGCCATGGGAGTCATGCCGAGCATCGTGCCCGGCACGACATGATCCGCGGCATCGAGCAGGAGACCGGGCGGCCGATTGGCATCCTCGCCGATCTGCAGGGCCCGAAGCTGCGTGTCGGCCGTCTGGCGGCGGGGCCGATGAAGCTGGCGGTGGGCGATATCGTCCGCTTCGACCTCGACCCCGAGCCGGGCGGCCCCAACCGGGTGCCGCTCCCTCATCCCGAGGTGTTCGCGGCGCTGGCTCCCGGGGTGGAGCTGCTGATCGACGACGGCAAGGTCCGGCTCAAGGTCGAATCGGCGGGGCCCGCGCAGGCCACGGCCAGGGTCGTTGTCGGCGGCACGCTGTCCGACCGCAAGGGGGTCAGCGTCGTGGGCGCCGTGCTGCCGGTCTCGGCGCTGACCGAGAAGGACCGGGTGGACCTCGCCTTCGCGGTCGAGCTCGGGGTCGACTGGATCGCCCTGTCCTTCGTGCAGCGGCCGGAGGATCTGGATGAGGTCCGCGAGCTGGCGGGGCTGCCGGTCCATCTCGTGGCCAAGCTTGAGAAGCCGGCGGCGGTCGAGCGGCTGGACGAGATCGTCGCCCGCTCGGATGCGGTGATGGTGGCGCGGGGCGATCTCGGTGTCGAGATGGCGCCGGAGAAGGTGCCGACGATCCAACGGCAGATCATCCGCGCCT
>JAPJRA010000320.1 GCA_030824835.1 Geminicoccaceae bacterium
GGTGTAGAGCAGGCCGCTGCCGATACCGTGCCGCCGCGCAACCGCGATCGGTGAGCCGCCCGGCTCCAGGCTTTCCACCACGATGTCGCGTTTCTGCTCAGGCGTCCAAATCCGCCGCCGCTCACCGCGGGTGATCACCTCGATCGGTGTCTCGCGCACACTCATACGATTGATCGTAGGAGCGTCCTCGGCGTCGATCATCGGCGGTAGCAGCGTCTTGCCCATACCGGTGTTGCATCACAACGCTATCCAGCGCTGCAATGTGCTGCCGCCGCGACGCTTACTCATCTCCTGGAAGCTCCGCATGTTCGTGCCAACGGACGCGAGTGGTTCGGCTGTGCTTTCGAAGGTCATGGAGCGCTATCCCGTCCAGCGGATCGCCGAGCGGAAGGCCGTGTAAATGGACCGCCGCGACGCATCCGAACTGGCACAGCGTCTCGGCAGGCAGGCCGAGGCTGTGTGCCGGCACTATCTCTCGGCCGGATATCGCGAGGGCCGCTACTGGCTGGTCGGCGACGTCCGCAACACACCGGGCCGCTCGATGTTTGTCCGCCTGAAGGGAGCCGATTCCGGCAGGGGTGCGGCGGGTAAATGGACCGACGCGGCCACAGGCGAACACGGCGATCTCCTCGATGTCATCCGCGAAAGCTGCGGGCTGATCGACTTCAAGGACGTCGCCGAGGAGGCCAGAACCTTCCTGAGCCTGCCCCATCCGGAGCCCGACCCGGACCACCAACGACGCCCGGCATCGGCGCCCGCCGGGTCTCCGGAGGCCGCACGACGGCTCTTCGCAATGTCGCGGCCGATTACGGGCACAGTCGTAGAGTCGTATCTACGGAAACGCGGCATCACGGCTTTGCACGGAACCGGATCGCTCCGCTTCCATCCACGCTGCTACTACCGGCCGGACGAACATTCGCCGACCGAGACATGGCCGGCGATGATCGCGTCCGTCACCGATCTCGACGGCCGGATCACGGGCGTACATCGCACCTGGCTCAGCCCCGAAGGGAGCGGCAAGGCGCCAATCGACACACCGCGGCGGGCAATGGGCGATCTCCTCGGTCATGCGGTCCGGTTCGGCACGGCGCACGATGTGACCGCGGCCGGCGAAGGCATCGAGACGATCCTGTCACTCCGCATGGCCCTACCGGGCCTGCCAATGGCGGCTGCGCTCTCGGCCGCACACCTTGCCGCCATCCTGTTCCCGGCGACCCTTCGCCGACTCTACATCGCCCGCGACGATGATCCGGCCGGTGACGGCGCGCGCGATAGCCTGGTCGAACGCGCCCAGACGGCCGGCATCGAGGCGATCGTGCTGTCGCCGACGCTTGGGGACTTCAACGAGGATCTCCGCACCCTCGGCATCGGCGCGCTGCGGGCAGCGATCCGTCAGCAGCTCGCCCCGGAGGACGTCGCCCGTTTTCTCGCCTTGGCGGCATAGCCGGAAGGGGCAAGCGCGGGGCAGCGGCGTCCGTCCCCGGTTTCGCACGAGGCTGCATCCCGTTGCGCCGGAGAGGACCGCGACCCGGCCTTCGAGAGGGCGATCGGCCGTCAAGCGGCCCGGACCGGCAATGGCTGCGCCCGGCTATTTTCCGGCGCGCTCCAGAGGAGCGCTTTCCATCGCGAAACAAAATAGCCGGCCTTCGCCATCCGGCGCGATGCTTGGCCCTGCGCTGACGCTCCGGGTGCAGGTCCGGCCCGCCCGACGGCTTTCGTCGCCAGAAGGCCGCGAGGGTCGCGGTCGAACCGACGAAGGAGCATCCCATGGCGAACGAACACGACGACGGCTTCGAACCGCACCACTCCTCATCCCCCACCGACCCCGTCCTGACCGAACTCCAACTCTACGGCTTTCGTCCCTTCCAGGACGAACCCGATCCGAGGCCACTTCCCGAAGGCCCCGCCGTCGCCGGGGCCATCGCCGACATCTTCGACGCCCTGATCGCCACCCTCGAGGACACCCGCCTCGAACCCGACCTCGATGACCTCCTCTGGTCGACCGTCAACCTCTTCAATCGCGCCACCGACCGGATCGAACGCGAACTCGACGACAATGAGCAGGCGCAGCGCCGCGGCCAGCGCGAACAGGACGGCTCGGAGGTGAAGTCGGTAGAACTCGAACGTCTCACCGCCGAAGGGCAGACCATGATCGAGCGCCGCAACGCCTTCGAGCTGATGCGCGATCAGGCCGCAGAACATTTCGAGCGCCACACCGGATCATCCTGGCGGCCACGCAACGGCTCGATGGTCAATCACCGCGCCATGACCTCGGCGATGATCGACAGCCGCGATTTCCTCGCCGCCAAGCGCCGGGCAGAGAGCGAGGTGATGATCCCCGCGGGTCCGAAGATCGCCGTTACCGGCGGCCTCGACTTCAACGATCACCAGCTGATCTGGGCCAAGCTCGACCAGGTCCACGCCAAGCATCCCGACATGGTGCTGTTGCACGGTGGATCACCGAAGGGCGCCGAACGCATCGCCGCTCGCTGGGCGGATCACCGCAAGGTTCCGCAGATCGCGTTCAGGCCCGACTGGACGAAGCACGCCAAAGCCGCGCCGTTCAAACGCAACGATCAGATGCTCGCCGTCCTGCCGATCGGCGTGATGGTGTTCCCCGGCACCGGCATCCAGGACAATCTCGCCGACAAGGCGCGCAAGTTCAGCATCCCGGTCTGGAAGTTCGGCAGTGGCGGCGCGTGAGCGCCGCCTAGCCCAGCTCGATACCCCAGAATTTCAGCACGCCGATGACCTCCTCCTTCGGATAGTGCAGGAACGTCGCGTTCTCGATATCGATCTTGATCTTCCGTTTGCGCTTCGCGATCTCGCGCGCGATCCGCTCGCTGAACGGCGCGGTGCCTGGCGGCAGCACACCGGGGCGATCAGGACTCGGCCAACTCTTCGGATACCCGTCAGGAATCCATCCAGACGTCACTTTGGCGGCCTGCTCGGCGACCGAGGGATGCTCGCAAGCCCATCCATAGAGATGGAAAGCGCAGACCCGGAGCATGGCCTTGATTTCCGGGAGCGTGTCGGTGAAGCCTTTCAGCGGCGTGGGCAACCACACCATGTTGGCGACGCACGAGAAGTATCGCGGATTCTGCACGACGCTGCTCTGCTGCGCGAACGACGGATCGTCGTATCCCCAGATATGGCAGACGGTCCAATTCTTGGGCTTGGGTGACGCCACGTCGAGGGCGGCCACCAGCGCTTGGAGCGCAGCGACGTTGCCTTCGAACTTCTCTGCGGTGACCCCGGTCGCCTTTCGGGTGTTGGTATAGCGGCGGGTCCATCCCGCATCGTAGAGCGGTCGTCCCCGAGCGGTGTGCGGCGCCCACACCGGCAAGCGCCGAAATGTCTCCGGATTGACCCACCGCGCGGTTCGCTCGATCAGCTCCACGACCGCCGGGATGTCGTCCCGCAGTGCCTCATTGCCGTCTGGTATGTAGAATCCGTCAGTCACTCTCCGCCGCCATCCTCATGTCATCTGCCCCGGCTGCACGAGGCGGATCACAATTGGGCGTGAGTCCTGAGCGGCAGAGCTGTTTGAGGGATCATTCCTCTACCATCTCCGCGAAGCGATGCACCACCCCCGCTTCCTTGCGCTGATCCTTGGTCCGGCCGAGGGCCTGGCACCATCAACCCGTGAAGGGTCCGCTACGCGAGCGTGCGGCCTTGAGGCTTCGCCCCTGCGGTGATTGCGGCCCTTGGCCGGACACATCGGGCGCCTGTCGCGCGGGGGATGGTCCCCCGCCTCCACAACAGGAGCCGGATCAATGTCCCTCAACGATGCTCACGCCTTCGCCTTCAGCCTCGCCACCACGCTCATGGTCGCGATCGTGATCTTCAAAGCCGGCGACGGCACGACGAGTGTCATGCCTGCCTCCGAATACGACGGAGACGCCTCGGCGATCATCCGCGAAGTCGATCCATTCGCCCATTGAGGGCGACGGTCCGCTCGGCCGAGCGGAAATCCGGACGGATTTCCGCTGCCGTCATCACTTAACTTCGGCTATACTGACTTTTGCGCCGTGGTGGTGGTGGAAGGCGCGACCGTAGACCTTCATCTTACGGAGCACACCACCATGGTACTTGGCATCCTCTTGAGCATCACAGCCATCGGCGTCATCTGCTGGCTGCTCTTCACCCTCGCTATCTACGCGCTGCCCTTCTTCGCGGGCATCGCCGTCGGCATGTGGGCCTATGGCACTGGCGCGGGCTGGCCCGGCAGCATCGTCGCCGGGCTCCTCGCCGCCGGGCTGATGCTCGGCATCGGCCAGTTCCTCTTCGCCCTTGTGCGCCCGGTCTGGCTCCGGCTGACCATCGGACTTGTCTTCGCAGCACCGGCGGCCGTCGCCGGTTATCATGCCGTTCACGGTATCGCGAAGCACGCCATGCCTTCGGAGACCTGGCTGGTCATTTTCTCCGTGGTCGGCGCCATCGCCATCGGCGCGACGGCCTGGATTCGGATCGCGGGCGCCGAGCCCGCCCCGATCCGGGCAGAACCTCGCTCGGGGCTGACATCCTCGCAGCAACGTCGCGGCGGACCAGAGGCATGTCGAAGTCGTCCTCAGCATCGTGGAACAGGCAGGGATCGGGCGGCGATGGGCCGTTAGATTCGGGCCGGGAGGCGGCGGCCGGTTGAGCAATCTTGACCAGCGGCGTCGATGGCTCGGCACATTGATGGTGCGGGAGCTAGGCGTTCTGCCCGAAAGCGTGGCGTGGGTACCGGTGCAGGCGCTGCGTCGAGACCGGGAGACAAGGACCGCCGGTGATAGTGCCGCGTATTCACCGGGCACCGAGGGGGTCGCCACCGTCTCCGTTGATCGGCTCTGCCCGGTCGAGCGCTCCAAGACGGCCTCTTCGATGGGTGTATCTGGCCGAAGGGCGGCTTCGCCTCGATCGCCTATGGCGCAACAGCGCCGTCAAAACTTTCTTCCCCTGCCGGCTACGCCGTCATTCCTCGCGGGACAAGAAAGTCCCTCCTCTGCTGTCTGAAGCCCTGCGGGTGCGCCGTCGATCGCCTCCGGCCGGTCGATCACCATCGAGGCCGCAATGGTGCGGGCTCGAAGGACAGATCAAGGAGACTTCCCATGGCGACCATCGGCACCTTCAAGAAGACCGGCTCGAACGAGTTCACCGGCGAAATCGTCACCCTCAGCGTCCAGACCAAGAACGTCCGCATCGTCCCCGACGCCCGCTCCACCGGCGGGAACGCTCCCAGCCACCGCCTCTTCGTCGGCCGAGCCGATTATGCCGAGAGCGGGATTATGCGGAGCGGCGGTCTTTGAGGGCTTGGTT
>JAPJRA010000321.1 GCA_030824835.1 Geminicoccaceae bacterium
GCGCGCTTCCGCCTGGGCGTCGCCGCCTATCTCGATGCCCTGCACGACATGCGGCCCGACGGCAGCCTGCCGCTGGAGACGCGGCGGCGCGCCCGCGCCCTGTGGTATCAGCGGCACGCCATCGCCTCGCTCGTGGCCACCGCCGAGATCGCGGCGACGCAGGGGCTGAACCTTTACGACCTCACCGTGGACGGGAAGAGCCTGCATACCGCGGTTCGATTCCTGCTCGACGCGATCGACGATCAGGAACGTGTCGCCGGCTATGCCTGGGCCGATCAGATGCAGTCGGGACGCCATCATCCGCGCCAGGACCTGAGCTTCCTCGTCCGCCGCGGCCATGGGCGACACTACATGGCGTGGGCCGAGATCTATCTCGCCCGCTTCCCGGCGCGGCCCGAGAGTCGCCGCCTTCTGGCCCTGCTGGCCAGTACCGACCCTTCGTTCCGACCCATGGTGGACGACTATGCCGGTGGCGACACGACCTGCTTCTTCGCCCGTCCCGATCTCGCGGGCCTGCCCGGCATGTGATGCCCGGCCAGAGCCTCCACATGCAAACGGCCCCTTGCGGGGCCGTCGCGACAGGAGCTTCCCGACAGGATCAGCGGGAGTAGTACTCGATCACCAGATTCGGCTCCATCTGCACCGGGTATGGCACATCCGACAGCTTGGGGGTGCGCACGAACTGCGCCTTCAACCCCTTATTGTCAAAGGTGATGTACTCGGGCACGTCACGCTCCGGATGCTGGACGCTCTCCAGCATGTGCGGATGGTTGCGCGAGCGCTCGGCCACCTCGATGGTGTCGCCTTCACGGACCTGGTAGCTTGAGATGTTGACCCGCCGGCCATTGACCAGCACGTGGCCGTGATTGACCAGCTGCCGGGCCGCGAACGGCGTCGGCGCCAGGTTCACGCGGTAGACCACCGTGTCGAGCCGACGCTCCAGCAGGGCGATCAGGTTCTCGGCGGTGTCGCCACGCTGCCGCGACGCCGTCTCGTAGGCCCGGCGGAACTGCCGCTCGGTCATGTTGGCGTAGTACTTCTTGAGCTTCTGCTTCGCCGCCAGCTGCAGCGCATAATCGGACAGCTTGCGGCGCTTCTGGCCGTGCTCGCCCGGAGCATAGTCGCGGCGGGCCAGGGGGTTCTTCGCCCGTCCCCACAGATTGACGCCGAGGCGGCGACAGATCTTCGTCTTGGCTTCAATGCGCTTGGTCATCGACCCTCGGCGGCAAACGTGACAAAAGCGGCGGCCCGGGGCTCACGCCCGGCCGCCTGTGGTGCGGCGTTATAGTCGCTGCCGCGCGATTGTCAAAGACTTTGCCGCCCACACCCGGTGCGGCCAACATGTCGCCAGTAAAAAATGGGGGAGTTCGCGTGTGGCTGACGATGCGGTTCTGATCGGGCTCGACTGGGGCACCACCAGCATGCGCGCCTACCTGATCGGGCGCAGTGGAGACGTCATCGAGCGCCGGGCGTCGGCTGCCGGCATCATGCAGGTCACTGACGGCAACTTTGGCGGCATGCTCGCCACGGTGGCCGGTGACTGGCTGGAGGCCGCACCGTCACGGCCCGTGCTGGCCGCCGGGATGATCGGCAGCCGGCAAGGCTGGCGCGAGGTGCCCTACGTCCCCTGCCCCACCGGGCTCGGGCAGCTCGCAGGCGGGCTCGCCACGGTCACGATGGCCACGGGCCGGACGGTGCACCTGGTCCCGGGTGTCCTCCGCCCTGGCGGGGCCCACGGCTTCCCCGACGTGATGCGGGGCGAGGAAACCCAGATCCTCGGCGCCCTGGCCCGCTCCGCCGGCAGCGAGCCACGCTGCTTCGTGCTGCCGGGCACGCACAGCAAATGGGCGTGGACGGCCAATGGCGGCATCGACCGCTTCTCGACCTACATGACCGGCGAGGTCTATGCCTGCCTCTGCCAGCACACCATCCTGGGCCGGCTGATGACGGGCCGCGATGCCGACCCGCATGCCTTCGACCGCGGGGTCGAGCGTGCCAGGGCCTCGGCCGCGGCGGCACCGGGGCAGCTGCTGCACGACCTGTTCAGCGCGCGCACGCTCGGCCTGATGGCGGAGCTTCCGGCGAGTGGTCTTGCCAGCTATCTGAGCGGCCTGCTGATCGGCGCCGAAGTCGTGGCCGCAGCCGCAGGGTCCGGTTCCGGCGAGGTCGTCATCCTTGGCAGCGACGCGCTGGGCCCGCTCTACGCGACGGCCATCGCCGCCATCGGCGGTGCGGCCGTGGTAGGCGACCCGGACGCGGCGGTGTATGGGCTGCACGCGGTCGCGGTCGCGGCGGGTCTCGTCGGGGAGAACGGACATGGATGAGCGTCTGGCGACCGCGATGGCGGCGCTGCCACTGGTGGCCATTCTGCGCGGGCTGCATCCCGACCAGGCCCTGGACGTCGGCGCCGCGCTGGTCGAGGCCGGATTTCGTATCCTGGAGGTACCGCTCAACTCACCGCGGCCCTTCGACAGCATCCGCCTGCTGGCGGATGCCCTCGGCGGCACGGCTCTGGTCGGCGCCGGCACGGTGATCGATCCGGCCGACGTCGCGCGCCTGCAGGACGCAGGCGGCCGGCTGGTGGTCACGCCGCATACCGACCCCGAGGTGATCGGGGCCGCCAAGGCTGCCGGTCTGGTCTGCATGCCGGGCGTCGCCACGCCCAGCGAGGCCTTCGCGGCGCTGCGGGCCGGTGCCGATGCGCTCAAGCTGTTCCCGGCCGACACGCTGGGCCCGGCCGTGCTCAAGGCCTGGCGGGCCGTTCTGCCGCAGGACATCGCGATCCTGCCCGTGGGGGGAATCACGCCACACAATATGGGGCCGTGGAAGGCCGCAGGGGCCGCGGGATTCGGGCTGGGTTCGGCACTCTATCACGCCGGGGCCACCGCAGCCGAGGTCGGCTCGGCGGCGACGCAGTTCGCCACCGGATGGCGGGAGATCTAGCTGCCGACGGCGCTGATCTCGGCTTCGGCCTCGGCAGCGGCCTTGGCCACCGACTTGGCCTTGGCGCGGCTCTTGGAGGTCGTGGCGTTGGCCGCCCGGGTCTCCTTGGCCTTGCTGAGCTTGGCCGTCTTGCGGGCGTCGACCTCGGCGTCGATCGCCGGCAGCAGCGCCGCGGCCGCGGTCTTCTGCGCCTTCGTGCCCGTCCGGCCGAGGCGCTCGGCATTGGACCGGAGCACGGCCAGAGCCTTGTCGTCCATGGCAGGGAGCTTGGCGATCATCGTGCGCGTCCTTACGCTTGAAGGTGGTCGAGCGACGCCGTCACGGCGTGGCGAGTCGAGGTGAAGCCGGGCCCGCCTCGGCCTTGTGCCGGAAATTCACCCGGCCCTTGCTCAGGTCGTAGGTCGTCATCTCGACCGTGACCCGGTCGCCGACGAGCAGACGAATACGGTTCCGGCGGAGCCGCCCGGAACTGGTGGCGAGAATTTCCTGGCCCGTATCGAGCATCACCCGTGACATCAGGTTCGGCAGCAGCGCCGTCACCATGCCCTGGGCTTCGAGCAGCTCTTCCTTGGACACCGCCGCTCTCCCGGTCGGGGATGCGGTGCCGCCGGAGCGACGGCACCGTGGCAGTCCCGGTCAGTCAGCCTTGAGATTGACCGCCGACGTCTTGCCCTGCTGGCCACGCTCGAGGTCGTACTCGACCTTCTGTCCCTCGCGCAGGTCGTTCAGACCCGCCCGCTCGACGGCGGAAACATGCACGAAGACGTCCTTGGAGCCATCATCCGGCTGGATGAAGCCATAACCCTTGGTTCCGTTGAACCACTTAACCGTACCGGTCGCCATAATAGTCTTTCCGTTTGGTCGGACCCGCGACATCGCGGATCCGCTCGGCGTCCGATGCGGTGAATCCAAGACCGCCGCCCGCATGGCACCGGTGTCGGACCAGCCCCAGCGGACCCTAGAGCGTATATATGGGCTCGATCGGCCCGCAGTGCGACCCCTGATCTCGATTTTGGCGAATTGGGCGGCGGAATGCTCAAAAAACAGGCCGCGCCCGCGCGACCCGACGGGCCCTCAGATGTCCCCGTAGACGTGCGTCTCCGCCTTGCCGCCTGGGTGGGTCACCGCCCCCTTCTCGGCCGAGCCCACGGTCTGGGCATATTTCCACAGCGTGCCCGAGTTGTAGTTGGAGGCCACGGGCGTCCAAGCGCCGCGGCGCGCGGCGAACTCGCTGTCGCTGAGCTCGACATCGAGAATGCCGGCCTCGGCATCCAGGACGACGATGTCGCCGTTCCTGAGCAGGCCAATGGGCCCGCCCACCGCCGCCTCGGGGCCGACATGGCCCACGCAGAAGCCGCGCGTGGCGCCGGAGAAGCGGCCGTCCGTGATCAACGCCACCTTGTCGCCCATGCCCTGGCCGTAGAGGGCGGAGGTCACGCCCAGCATCTCGCGCATGCCGGGGCCGCCCTTCGGGCCCTCGTAGCGGATCACCAGGACCTCGCCTTCCTCGTAGTGGCCGGCCTGCACGGCCGTCATCGCGTCCTCCTCGCACTCGAACACGCGGGCGGGGCCACGGAACTTGAGGTTCTTGAGGCCGGCCACCTTTACGATGGCCCCTTCGGGGGCGAGCGTGCCCTTCAGGCCGACCACGCCCCCCCAGCTGGTGATCGGATCGCTGGTCGGGCGCACGATGCTCTGGGCGCGGTCGAAGGTGACCTCGGCCAGGTTCTCGGCGATGGTCTTGCCGGTGACGGTGATGCAGTCACCGTGCAGATAGCCGCCGTCCAGCAGCGCCTTCATCAGCAGCGGCACACCGCCAGCCTCGCCCAGGTCCTTCATGACGTAGCGCCCGGCCGGCTTCAGGTCGGCGATGTAGGGCGTGTCGCGGAAGATCGCAGCCACGTCGTGCAGGTCGAAGTCGATGCCGCACTCATGGGCGATCGCCGGCAGATGCAGGGCGCCGTTGGTCGAGCCGCCCGAGGCCGCGACCACGCGGGCGGCGTTCTCCAGGCTCTGCAGCGTGACGATGTCGCGCGGGCGGACGCCGTGGGCCAGGAGCTGCATCACGGCCTCGCCGGATTCCTCGGCCCACTTGTCGCGCGCCTCGTAGGGCGCCGGCGTGCCGGCTGAGCCGGGCAGCGCCAGGCCGATCGCCTCGGAGACGCAGGCCATGGTGTTGGCGGTGAACTGGCCACCGCAGGAGCCGGCCGACGGGCAGGCGACCTTCTCGAGCTCGGCCAGCTCGGCATCGGACAGGTCGCCCACGGCATGCCTGCCCACGGCCTCGAACACGTCCTGCACGGTGACGTCGCGGCCCTGCCACTTGCCGGGCAGGATCGAGCCGCCATACATGAACAC
>JAPJRA010000322.1 GCA_030824835.1 Geminicoccaceae bacterium
CTTTGCCGCCTATCATGGCCTACGCCCCGACTTCATGCGTCGGGTGTTCGAGCAGCGGCAGGTCTGGTGCGACGACATCGATACACCGGCGATCGAGAGCTGCGCCCAGCAGTCGCGCAAGGCGTTCGGCCTGGCCGTGGCTGAACTCGAGCGAGCCTATGGATCGGATTGGCGCCAGTGGCGCTGGGGCGAGGCGCACCCGGCGGTGATGGCGCACCGCCCGTTTGAGCAGAGCAACTGGTTGAGCGCTTGGTTCAGCCTCATCTTCCCGCTGGGCGGCGACGGCAGCACGATCAACGTCGCGCAGTACGCGCCGACGCGTGACGGAATCATGTTCGGCGCGGTGCACGGCCCAGGCTATCGCGCCGTGTACGATCTTGCGCAGCCCGAGAATTCACGGTGGATCACTGCCACCGGCCAGTCGGGCCACCTCTTGTCCAGCCATTACGCTGACCTGACGGATCTGTGGCGAGCGGGTCGCTATTTGGTGATGAGGTCGAATCCTGAAGCCTACCGAGAAGACGCCTTAGGAGTGCTGGTCCTGCGCCCGCTCTAGTTTTGTCCCGGCGACCAATAGATAATTGCGCTATTGTCGCTGACCTGACTAATAGAGCTACTCTAGGCGTGTCGAACACGGGAGGCATGGAAGCGTGCAGTCAGGCTCGACATTTGGTCGCCGGTTGCGCGCGCTACGCATGACGCTTGGCATGAGCCAAGTGGAGCTGGCGCGTCGGATCGGTCGCCACCAAACCGCGATCGGCCCCTATGAGCGCGACGAGTATGAGCCGGCCCGCGACGTGGTCGAGAAGCTGGCGCTCGTTCTGGAGACCAGCCCCGAGTACCTCTATTTCGGCCGCAGCCCACAGCAAATGGCCTTGCCCGTGCTCGGTCGATTCGGCCCGGCCGGTATCCTGGAGCCCGATCCCGGCGGGAACATGGAGCTAGTCAGCCTGCGGGACGGGCAGCTTCGCGGCTATCGTGTCCTCGATGACAGCATGGCACCCGTGTTTCGGCCAGGTCAGATCGTCCTCGTGCCGGCGGTCGTCCTTGACGGCATCGACCACCTGCTCGGCCGCGACTCCCTGGTCGACCTCGCCGATGGACGCAGCCTGCTGCGGCGTCTCATGCCCGGTGTAGAGCCGACCCGCTTCGACCTCGTCGCCTACAATGCCCCTCTGCTACCCTCGGTAGCAGTCAGATCGGCAAGATCGATCGCTGGTGTTTTATGGCCCGAGGCGTGGCATGACCTGCCAAGCGTTGAATCTCCTAAGCGCAGTGCCCTTTTGGTTGATGAGAAATTCTAGTTTCGCTGGAAGTTTAAAAGATCACGGGTATTTTAACCAAATATAGCTGATCACGCAGCCGCGAGCGCGTGGCGGCTCCTGTCAAGCGGCGCTTGGGAGAGACGTTTCGGTGACCCAACTGGCCAGTAAATCGATTGGGCGGAGCAGTGGTGGGCGCAGTCGCGCTTTGGACGTCGATCACTATGTCAGCCTGCGCATCCGTCAGCGCCGCATCATGCTGGGTCTTACCCAGCAGCAGATGGCGGAACTGATCGGTGTCACCTACCAGCAGGCGCATAAATACGAGACCGGCATCAATCGCATCTCGGCTGGCCGCCTCTACCAGATCGCCCAGGCACTGGGCGTCGACATCAGCTATTTCTTCGAGGACGTCGATCCCGAACGGCGCAACAAGCCGAAAGCCGCAGAGATGATGCCGCAGCAGCGCATGTTGCTCGAGCTGGCCCGCAATTTCGCCAGCATCACCAATCGGAAGCATCAGGACGCGTTGTGCAACTTGGCACGCGTGCTGGCCACCGGCGAGCCCACGGAGTGAGAGCGGCAGCCCGCGTTAGCTAATACCTTGCCCCCCGCTACTGGGCGGCGACGCGCCGTTGCCGCCTCCTCGACGATCCGTATCGTTTCCGACCATAATCCGAGGTCAGGCAGCTCACTCATGGCGAACCAACCTACGGCGGCGGCGTCATCGCCGGCCATCGGCTCGCCGTGCAGCGCCTCGGCGGTGAAATCGACCAAGGTGTAGTGATAGCGGACTCGCCCATCGGGCTCGCGCTCGATCAGGTCGACGGTGGTGAGCAGGCGCACATCGGTCATCTCGAGGCCGGTCTCCTCGCGTACCTCGCGCGTTATCGCCTCGTTCAACGTCTCGCCCAGCTGCTGCGCACCGCCTGGCAACGACCATTGGCCGACTCGCGGTGGCTTGCCACGCCGGATCAGCAAGAGCTGATCACCGCGCCAGATCACGGCCCCCACGCCGACGATCGGCCGATCCGGGTAAAGTCGGCTCATCGTTCCTCCCGCCCAATGCCCACACGACGCTAGCCGATTAGTACCAGCACTCCAGCCGCCTCGTGCACCACGCCATCAAATATCTCGGCGTCGGTAACCAAACCGATCAGCGGCAGCGGACCCAATTCCTCGCGCAGCCACGCGATCTCATCCGCTGCCGGGCCAAACAGGGTACGGCCGCGATGGCGTGAGGCAAGATAGACGCCCGCCTTTGCCGGACGCCCGGACAGCCGGTGGCTCAGGCTTCGTGCCAGCTCGCGCAACCGGGCGCGCGATCCTGCCGGATCGGGGCGCATCAGGCGAACCTCGGCACCCGGACGACCTCCCTCCAGCCGCAGTGCCCCACGACCGGCGTCGATCCCGGTAATCCAGCGCATCCGCAGCGCTTCCCGGGTTTCTGCGGGCCCCGAAGGCTCCGCCAGCCAGAGATTGCCGGCAAACCGTCCACCGGCATGACGGAACAGGTCGCCCATTTCGTCGGTCATGACCTCCAGGGCGGGTCTGCCGTCGAGTGCCAGCACGTCCGAACCCACCGCACTGGTCACGCGATGAAGTGGCCCCATCGGCGAGCCTGCTGCAGCCATGCCGCCGACCACGGGCAGATCATCCCGAAAGCCAATACAGACCGATGCCCCTCCCATGACGGTCTCCGCGATCTGCACGGGCGAGCGTCCAGCGGCAATGAGCCCCCCCACCATTGTTCGGGCTCCATGGCGGGCGAGGTCGGCCAAGATCTTGTGCGGCTCGGCATCTCCGAGCTCCGCATGCGCCAGCAACAGGCCGACCGGGGCCGGCAAGGCCATCCGCGACGGCAGGATCCGAAAGCCACCTTCCGGCATCGTGGTCACCAAGACCGCGAGCCCATCGTCGCTGGCCCCGGCCGGCCCGCCCAAAACCGCCCCACTGCAGGCCCCGAGCCATTCCCGTACGCCCGTCCGTTCTCGCAGCGCCCGGACGATATCGTCCGCCATGGCCGCCAAAGCCTCGCTCAGGTAGACGATGCCCAGATTGGCCCCAGGAGGCATCGGCTCCAACTGATCAAGGCAGGCGCCAAGGACAGCGTGCCAGCTTCGTCCTGAGGCCGTGACCGCACGCGCGCCCCGATTGACATGACAGGTCACCCTGCAGCATCGCGGGCGGACCGCCCAGGTGCAGACCGCCAAGCACCCGTCTGTACATCTACTATAGATTGAATTTTTCTTGACATAAAAACCTTTCAGTAGCACGCTGCAGTGGCGTTGGGGGTCTATGGCTTACCTCATGGACACCCGGCGTGCTTGACTGATGAGATGGGACCCCGGGGGGACTGTTCGTGAGGACAGTCCCCCTTACCACGTGTGGCCGTCGTCGCCACGACGATCATTGGCCTGTCAACGTCTCGAGCCAGTGCCGAACTCGATCGATCTCGACCCCGCTCGGTCCGGCAAGTACGAAGCGAAGATCGATCCGGCGGTTCAGACGTTGTCCGTCCTCGTCCGTAGAGCGCGCCACCGGCCGCCGTGCCTCGTAGCCGCTGACCCCCAGCAATGCCTCATCACGCTCATTGCGTAGGCTTTCCAAGCCTGGCGCATAGGCAATCAATGCCTTGAAGACGCCGATACTGCGGGCCGTTGCAAGCTCCCAGTTATCGGCAAACGCACCGCCACGAATAGGCTTGGCATCGGTATGCCCCTCGACCAGGACAGTCTCTAGGATGGGCCCAGGTCCATCCCGACATGACTGGGTCAGCGCCCCCGGTGCCCGCGTGACGCAAGGTAGCACCTTGAGCAGAACAACCGCCAATTGGGCCAGGGCATGCTCACCTTCCGGCCGAAGCGTGGCCGCTCCAGAATCGAACAAAAGGCTTTCCGACAGACGCAGGACGCCATCGCCGGCATTGACCGTTACTGGCACCGACCGATCGCGCAGCTCTTTCTGCATGGCAGCGAGTACTGCAACGCGAGCTTGATCGCGTTGCATGACGTCGGCCAAGATATCCTCGAGCGCGTCGCGTCGCGCGTCCACCACGTCCTGCACGGCCGCCAGAGAGGCGCGAGCCGACTTGAGCTCGGCTGTCGCATCGAGCAGTTGCTCATGGTCGGCATCTGCCCGATTCTCAGCGGTGCGGTAGTTCAGCGCAAATGCCATCAGCATCAAGATGAAGACGAACAGCATGCCGACCATGAGATCGCTGACCGACGCGAGATAGCCTTCGTCCTCCTCCAACCCCAAGTGCAAATCAGGACCGGCCACGGGTCAGCCCCGCTCGGTCACGTCGAAAAGCGGCTGGCCTATAGCGCCAGTGTGCCCGATCGGTGCAGCCAAAGGCGAGACTGCCATCGACTTAACATGGTCACTCGATCGCCTACGTCGACAGAATCGCAGCGCTACGGCACCTGGCCGTCGCATGCTGGAAACAACCCGGGACCACCATATCGTCACCTGGACAATGCCCCGCCGAGCGTCCCTAAGCGATCGGCCCAGTAGGGTGCTCCCGCGGCGAGATTCGCCCTGAAACTCCGACCGGACGCACTGAGCAATCACGTCGCGTACCCATTGGTCGAGACCACCTGCTGGACCCGCTGCCGCGGCAATCGCCTCGCGCAGCGGCGCCACTGCGTTACCCAATTCATCCGCGAGATGGCTCGCAATCCTATCTGATATTGGGGTCACCGCTTGGCCACAGCGCCAGCGTTGCTCCGCCTGCTGCGCGTTGGGCTCGCCCAGCGATCGGGCCACGATGCTGGCGATGGTGATCGGCACCATCCGCTCTTCCAACGCCGCACAGAACCGTGCAAGGCGGTATTGCACACGATACAGCAGCGCCTTCTCGCGCCAGGAATAGACGAGCGAGCTGCCGAGGCCGGCGATCGAGGTGGTGAACTTGAACGTGGCTGCTGCAAGGAGTTCGTGCAGCGCCTGCTGGGCCTGCTTGATGTCGCCAGCGCCAATGCCTCGGCTGCCGAAGTAGAGCGCGCCCACGAGCCCCACGAACGTGAAC
>JAPJRA010000323.1 GCA_030824835.1 Geminicoccaceae bacterium
CAGCCACGAAGTCGACGATCGCCGACCTCGCGGCACCCTCCCGCCACGACGGAAGATCCGCGGCCGATGCGGCGTGCCAGACAAGGGAGGCCAAGACCGCCGCAACCGCGCTTCTCAAACTCCGCAATGCTGATCTCCCAAGCAGGTCGGGCGGCCTGCCATGCGGAAGGCCGCGCCGACGTCGGCAGAAGTCATTGGGCGCCGGAAGGTCCCGACAACTGCTCCATCACTTGGTCGAGGCTGAAGCTCGCCGCCTTCTGGCGCGGGGGGAACTCCTTGAACGTGGCCAGGAACTTGGCGACGTAGGCCTGCGCTGGAACCAGCGCATAGGCGTGGTCGAGCATCCAGTCATAGTAGGTGTTCGAGGTGATCTCCGCCCTCTCATAAGGATCGCGGCGCAGGTTCTCGATCAGCGGCGTGCGCAGCGGCACGAACGGATCCATCCAGACGCGCAAGGTCCCTTGGGTCTTCTGCTCCATGAAGACGATCTTCCAGTCCTGATAGCGCAGCGCGGTCAGGTCGCCGTCGTCGGAGAAGTAGAAGATGTCCTTGCGCGGCCCGACCTCCGACTCGCCGGTGAGCAGCGGCAGCATGTCGTAGCCGTCGAGGTGCACCTTGTAGCTCTTGCCCGCCAGCTCCGTGCCCTGCAGCAGCTGGTCCGTGATCTGCGCATTGCCCGCCATGTCGGCGAAGGTCGGCAGCCAGTCCATGTGATGGACGATCTGGTTGGTCACGGAACCCGGCTGGATGTGCCCGGGCCAGCGCACCATCGCCGGCACGCGCCAGCCGCCCTCCCAGTTGGTGTTCTTCTCGCCGCGGAACGGCGTCGCCGCCGCGTCGGGCCAGGTGTTGTAATGGGGCCCGTTATCGGTCGAGTAGAACACGATCGTGTTGTCGGCGATGCCGAGATCGTCGACGGCCTTCAGCAGCTTTCCTACCGTCATGTCGTGCTCGACCATGCCGTCGGCATATTCGTCCTGCCCCGAGATGCCGCGCAGCTCCGGCTTGACGTGGGTGCGGAAGTGCATGCGCGTGCCATTCCACCAGACGAAGAACGGCTTCTTGGCCTCGACCTGCTCCTTGATGAAGCCGACCGCCCGGTCCGACGTCTCGTCGTCGATCGTCTCCATGCGCTTCCTGGTCAACGGGCCGGTATCCTCGATCCGCTGCGTGCCATCGGGATTGGCCCAGGAATGGATCACCCCGCGCGGGCCAAACTTCTCGCGGAAGGCCGGGTCCTTGGGATAGTCGGCATCCTCAGGCTCCTCCTCGGCGTTGAGGTGGTAGAGGTTGCCCAGGAACTCGTCGAAGCCGTGCATGGTCGGCAGGAACTCGTCCTTGTCGCCCAGGTGGTTCTTGCCGAATTGGCCGGTGGCGTAGCCCTGCTGCTTGAGCACGGTGGCGATGGTCGGGTCCTCGGCGCGCAGGCCGATATCGGCACCCGGCAGCCCGACCTTGGAGAGGCCGGTGCGGAACACGCTCTGGCCGGTGATGAAGCTCGACCGGCCGGCGGTGCAGCTCTGCTCGCCGTAGTAATCGGTGAAGATCATCCCTTCCCTGGCGATCCGGTCGATGTTCGGCGTGCGGTAGCCGACCAGCCCCATCGTGTAGGCGCTGATGTTGGACTGGCCGATATCGTCGCCCCAGATCACCAGGATGTTGGGGCGCTGCTCCTGGGCTTTAGGCTCTTGAGCAACGAAGGATGCTGCCATGAATGCTAGGGCCATCGTCAACAAACGAAAGTTCAGCGACATTGGACTGACTCCCTGGCTTGCCTTGAAAATTTGGTGGTGGCCTGATTGACGAGCCTTCCTAGTTGAGATCGATCACCACCCTGTTGATGGTTCCGGTGAATGCGAATGGCGGGTCATGGCTGTTGGCCGGCGGCGCGCCGGTGTCCTCGCCGAACCCGGGCGTATCGAGCCCGCAGCGCGCCGGCACCCATGTCGATCTCGACCGGGCCGATCCGTTCGTCGTTGGCGACCGACAATGGCCAGGCCGATTGCCGAGGCGGACACGGCCGACAGACATGCGTTTGCTGATGACCGGGGACAATATCGGGGCGACGACAGGCCCAGCGCCGTGAATGCGGCAGCCGACATCTAGGCGAGCACGCGCACGTTCTGATGGGCAAGTGGTCCGACGCGAGCGCTGGAGACCCGTGCGCCGTACCGCGCGCGTGGCTCGCCTGCGCTGTTCGCCCAGCAGAAGATCGCCGCCAGACACTCAAATAGCCAAAACGCCGCGAGAGTACCGATCCCGTATGCAGCGCCGATTGGCGTGGCTTGCGGTAGAGTAACCTGCCTGAGCATGAGCGCGAGAAGCGCCAGAATCAGTGCGATAAAGAAAACAGCTGGCCCAGCTCCATCCCAATATTGCCGATAAGCGTCGCGAGGGCACGACGTGGCGCGATCGGATCGGACCAACCACACACGCAGCTGGCGTCCTCATGCGTTGCTTCCTCCCCTATACGACCGGGTGGTCGGCCCCATAGCTGGCCGCGCCGGGCAAGCAACGGCGCCGGCACGACTCGATCTTGCGCCTTCGATAGCTTATGAACCTCCAATCGAAAGCACAGCTTTGTGCACAAGGAGGATGATTTTGTCGGCGCTTGCCGAAGCCAGGCGGCGGGCCTCGGAGCTTGGATGGCTGTCACGGCAGCCAGCGGCATTCCGTGACCGAGTTCTGGCACGGTGCGAGCTGCGCACCTACGAGATCGGCGACAATGTCTACCGCCTCGACGATCCGCCGGGCGGGATCTTCGGTCTCACCGCCGGTTTCGTCGACGTCCTGCTCGGATCAAGCCATTTTCCTCCGTTCCTGGCGTTCGTCGGCCGTGCCGGCTGGTGGGTCGGCGAGGCGGCCGCCATCACCGGCACCCCACGTCGCTCCCAGGTTCATGCGCGGACGAAGGCGCAGATGCTCCATCTGTCGGCCGTGCAGCTCGAGGCGCTCGCGGCCGAGGATGCGAGCACCTGGCGTCGCATCGCCCAGCTCACCGTGTCCCACCTGGACAACGCGCTGGCGCTGGCCGCGACGCTAACCCAGCATGACCTGCGCAATAGAGTCCTGGCCACCCTCCACCGGCTGGCGGGAGCGCTGGCGGAGAAGGACGAGTGGATCTCCCTGCCCTGCCTGCAGAGCGAGATCGCGGAGATGGCCGGCCTGTCGCGCAACAGCGTGGGCCCGGTCATGCGCGGGCTGGCCCGTGAAGGTCTGGTGCAGGCGTCGCGCGGCGTTGTCCGCTATAGCCCGATGAGGGTGCAACGGGCGCTGTCCCTGTAGCTGCCAGTGCCCCATTGCCGGTTTGCCGACACCGATTGCCCGGGACATCATCGCGTTCATGGACGCTCGCGCTTCGGCAGGGGCAGGACATGCCGGCTTTTGCCAGCCCGCTCGGGTGCTTGCGGGCAGCTGGCGGAGGGAGCGGGATTTGAACCCGCGAGGAGTTGCCCCCAACACGCTTTCCAGGCGTGCGCCTTAAACCGCTCGGCCATCCCTCCTGAGCGCGGCCGGAACATAGCCACGCGATTTCCCGGCCGCAACCTCGGTGTGCGACCTCTGCCCGGCTAGGCTTCCGGCAGCACCAGCACGGCGCGGAAGTCGTTGACGTTGGTGAGCGTCGGGCCGGTGACCACCTGGTCGCCCAGGGCCTCGAACAGGCTGTGCGCGTCGTTGCGGTCCAAGGTCGCGTGCGGGTCGAAGCCGGCGGCGCGGGCGCGCGCCAGCGTGTCCGGCGTCACCAGCGCACCCGCCACCTCCTCCGCCCCGTCGATGCCGTCCGTGTCGCCGGCCGTGGCCCAGACGTCCTGCAGCCCGCCCAGGGCCACGGCGAGGCCCAGCAGATACTCGACGTTGCGGCCGCCCCGGCCGTCGCCGCGGACGGTGACCGTGGTCTCCCCGCCGGACAGCAGCACGGCAGGTGCGGCCAGCGGCTGGCCGTGCCGGCGCACCGAGCGGGCGATGCCGGCCATCACCTGGCCGACCTCGCGCGCCTCGCCCTCGATCGCGTCGCCGAGCAGCAGCGGCGTGACGCCGGCCGCGCGCGCCACCGCGGCCGCGGCCTCGAGGCTGAGCTGGGGTGCCGCGATCAGGCGGACCTCGCCGCCCGCCAGCCGCGGATCGCCGGGCTTGGGCGTCTCGGCGGTGGCGGTGCCAAGATGCCGGCGCACGCTCTCCGGCAGCTCGATGCCATAGCGGCCGAGAATGGAGAGCGCATCGGCGGTCGTGGTGGGATCGGCCACGGTGGGGCCGCTCGCGATGATTGCCGGATCGTCGCCCGGCACGTCGGAGATCAGGAGGGTCACCACCCGCGCCGGGTGGGCCGCCGCCGCGAGCCTGCCGCCCTTGATCGCGGAGAGATGCTTGCGCACGCAGTTCATCTCGTCGATCGAGGCGCCGGAGCGCAGCAGGGCGCGGTTGACCGCCTGCTTGTCGGCGAGGGTGAGCCCGTCCGGCGGCAGCGTCAGCAGCGACGAGCCGCCGCCCGAGATCAGGGCCAGGACCAGGTCGTCGGCGGTGAGACCCTGCACCAAGTCCAGGATGCGCGCGGCCGCGGCCCGGCCGGCCTCGTCCGGCACCGGATGCGCCGCCTCGACCACCTCGAGCCGCTGGCAGGGCGCGCCGTGGCCGTAGCGGGTGACGATCAGCCCCTCGAGCTCGCCCGGCCAATGGCGCTCCAGCGCGAGGCCCATGGCCGCCGACGCCTTGCCGGCGCCGACCACGACGGTGCGGCCCCGGGGCGGGTCCGGCAGGTGCGCCGGCACGACGGTGGCGGGGTCGGCCGCCGCCACCGCGGCGTCGAACAGCGATCGGAGGAGCTGGCGCGGGTCCATGGGTGCCGCTCAGTCGCCGGCGACGGCGTGGCTGGCCAGCAGCTCCAGCGCCTTGACCATGCCCGAATGGTCCCAGCCCTTGCCGCCGTTGGCCGCACAGGCGTTGAACAGCTCCATGGCGGTGGCGGTGTTGGGCAGGCTGACGCCCAAGGCACGGGCACCCGCCAGCGCCAGGCTCAGGTCCTTCTGATGCAGCTCGATACGGAAGCCCGGATCGAAGGTGCGCTTGATCATCCGCTCGCCGTGCACCTCCAGGATGCGCGAGCTGGCGAAGCCGCCCATCAGCGCCTGACGCACCTTAGCCGGATCGGCACCGGCCTTGGACGCGAACACCAGCGCCTCGGCCACCGCCTCGATGTTCAGCGCCACGATGATCTGGTTCGCGACCTTGGTGGTCTGGCCGTCGCCGTTGCCGCCGATCAGCGTGATGTTCTTGCC
>JAPJRA010000324.1:0-2566 GCA_030824835.1 Geminicoccaceae bacterium
TCTGCGGCTGCGCGACCGGGTTCGGCGCGGAGCAGCAGGCGGCGATGGCCGAGGCGGGCGGTGCCGTGCCGGTGCTGATCGGCGCCAACATGAGCACGTCGGTGATCGCGATGTACGAGCTGGTCAGGACGGCCGCCCGGCTGCTGGGCGAGGAGTTCGACGTCGAGATCTTCGACTTCCACCCCTGGGACAAGATCGACGCGCCGTCAGGCACGGCGGTGGAGCTGGCGCACTGCGCGGCGCAAGGGCGGGGTGTGGCGCTCGAGGACGTCGCGGTGACGGCGCGCCACGGCGAGACCGGCAGGCGCCGGCGGGGCAGCATCGGCTTCTCCTCGGCCCGCGGCGGCGACGTGCCGGGCGAGAACTCGGTCTTCTTCGCCGGGCCCGGGCAGCGGCTGGAGATCATCAGCCGGGTGACCGACCACACCGCGTTCGCCGCCACCACGCTGGACGCCGCCGTCTGGCTGGCACGCCAGCCGCCGGGGTTCTACGCGATGGACGACATGCTGCGGGCGGGGTAGGCGGGGTCAGCCGTGCCTGGAACGGCGGGCGCTGCGTTGCCGCCCGGGACATGCAGTCAAGCCGGTCTCGGCCCGGATCGCTGGAAGCGCGGTGCCGGTTGTCGGCGCCTGATTGCCCTGCGATCTCGAGGCACCACCCCGTCGTTCATGGCGGAGGGTTTCGCTTGCTGTCCACTCCATCTCCCGTTTATAGCCGCCTGGCAAAGCTGATAAGTCACAAGTATTTGCGGGAGGTGAGATGAGAAAAGATCTCGGCGCGTTCGCTTTATTGGTGGCCATGGCCGTCGCCGGTACGGCCGACGCCACGGAAGAAGCCGCAGCGAAGTGCTCGGCGGCCACGCTGCAGGGGACCTATCTGTACGCGTACACGGGCAGCGTGGTCAGCGGCGCCGACCGCGGGCCTTTCGCCTATGCGGGCCAAGACGTGTATGACGGCCGCGGCCACATGAGCAGTCTCAGCACGTCGAGCACGAACGGGAAGATCCTGCGACGTGCTCGCAGCACCGGCACGTACAAGGTCTTCGCGGACTGCACCGGGACGCTCACCTACACGGACGGGTCGACCTACGATCTGTTCGTCGCACCTGACGGCAGCAGCAACGTGTTCACGCAGACCAATCCCGGGAGCCTGGCGAGCGGTTCCGAGCACAGGGTGGCAGGTCGCTAAAAGCCATGACGGGACACCTGCCCGGCCACCGCGCCCGGGCAGGTGGCCTCTTCCCGCAGACCGCCAGGAGCGCCCGGTGCCGATGGGCGGTGCGCGACAGGGCGTGCGCCTCCCTGCCGAGGTGGGTGCGCGGGCCGGAACCTCCGGCGCCGCCGGCTCTTCTAGTGATCGTCAGATCACTAACGGAGCAACCAGCATGGCATCTGGAACGGTGGACAAGGTCGTGGGCTCGGTCAAGGAAGCGGTCGGCAAGCTGACCGGCGACCATCGGACCGAGGCCGAGGGCAAGACCGACCAGGTCAAGGGCGATGTCAAGAACGCCACCGACAACGTGACCGAGACGGCCAAGGGCGTGCGCGACAGCCTGGTCGGCCGGCCCGAGGACGAGCGCCCGATCGACGACCGGCGCGTCTAGGGGATGAATACCACCGTGAACGCGGCATTGTAGACATAGCAGTTGCTCCCGCTGTCGATGCGCAGCGGGCGCACCCTGTAGTGGTAGGTCTGCGTGCCGGCGGCCTTGAAGGTGAACATCCGGGTCGAGGCGAGGTTCAAGGTGTTGGAGGTGTTCGGCGCCAGGACGGTGGCCTGGCGCAGGCCCCCCGGCAGGCCCGGGCCGATCGTGCCGGCGGTCGTGTTGGTGATCTGGGTCACGAGGTCGACCACCTTGTAGGCGGAGCCGGGCTCGGCGGCGCAGAGCAGCGAGCCGTGGAAGCTGACCTCGGCATTGCCCTTGCTCGGTGCCTTGTAGGTGAAGCTGCGCAGGTCGAACTGGCCGAGGCCGACGATGCCGGCGCCGAAGTTGAAGCAGTTGTCGCCCCCGTTCGTGCACGGTTCCTGCGTCCTGATCTGCGCCGCGGCCGAGGCTGCCGACGGCGCCATGGCGGCGCCGCCGGTCAGGAGCCCGAGAGCGAACAGGAGCCGAGATGCTTGGTGCATGGCGTTCCTCCAGCCATAGGGTTGCGCATCCTAACCGGCAGTAGCGGTACCCCGACGGCGAGCGCAGGACCAGGGTCCAGGGTCCCCGCCGGGGATTTGCGCAGCACCCGAGCAGCGCCGTCACCCGGCGGCCCGGCATGCGTCCCCCAACCGCTCGCCTAGGATCGGGCCTCCGGTCCAGCACGAGCGTCGAATGGATGATGGCGCTCAGACCTGCAGGCCGCCGGACACGTCGATCACGCCGCCGGTGATGTAGCCCCCGTGCGGGCCGGCCAGGAAGCAGACGACGGCCGAGACTTCCTCGAGCGTCGCGATCCGGCGGATGGGGTGCAGGTCCATGACCGCTGCCGGCAGCTGGTCGCGCACGTCGGCCGCCATGTCGGTCGGCATGATGCCGGGCTGGACGATGTTGACCGTGATCGCGCGCCCGCCCAGGTCG
>JAPJRA010000324.1:2576-5245 GCA_030824835.1 Geminicoccaceae bacterium
CCCTTCGCATAGCCGGCGATCGCGGCCTTGGTGCCGGCATAGTCGGCGACGCCGGTGAAGGGTATGCGGCTGCCCAGCAGCGAGCCGATGAAGATGATCCGGCCGCCGTCCGGCAGCACCGGCACTGCCGCGCGCGTGGTCGCCACGGCACCCATGACGTTGATCTGCCACTGGCGGTCGAGATTGACCGTGTCGAGCTCGGGATCGTCGACCGTCCTGCCCTGCACGGCGATCGCCGCATTGTTGACGAGGATGTCGAGCCTGCCGAAATGCGCCACCACCCTGTCGACCAGCGGCCTGGCCGCCGCGGTGTCGGCCTGGTCGCTCCGGACCGCCAGCGCGCGCACACCCTTCGCCTCCAGCCTCTCGACCACGGCCGCGGCCTTCTCCTCGGACGCGACGTAGCTGATCGCCACGTCCGCCCCCTGGTCGGCCAGCGCCTCCGCGACAGCGGCGCCGAGCCCGCGCGAGCCGCCGGTAACCAGGGCGACCTTACCCTTCAGGACGTTCGACATGGGAATCCCTTCCGTGCAGTGCAGGGCGTCGCCTGGCTTGGCGAGAGGCGACGCGTTTCCGTAACGGTAATTACGATAACGATTGTTATGAAATGTGGACAGAGGCTGTCAAGTGGCTTAGTAACGACCATTATGGAAATTGGCTGAGCCGGGCTGATGGGACGCCATCGCGAGTTCGACGTGGAGAGGGCGCTCGACGCCGCGCTGTGTGTCTTCTGGCGCAAGGGCTACGAGGGCGCCTCCTACGCCGACCTGACCAAGGCCACCGGCGTCGAGCGGCCGGCCCTCTATGCCGCGTTCGGCAACAAGGAAGCGCTCTTCCGCCGAGCCCTGGAGCGCTACTACGAGCGCTATCTGGACTTCATCCCGGCGGCTCTCCTTCTCCCGACCGCACGGGAGGTGGCCGCGCACATCCTCCTCAGCTCGGTCGAGCTCAACACACGCTATCCGAGCCACACCGGGTGTCTCGGGATCAACGGCGCCGTGGCGGGGTCGGACGATGCGGAGCCGGTGCGCCAGGCGCTGATCGATGCCCGCGCGGCCGGGCAGGCGCAGCTCCATGACCGCTTCGAGCGGGCGAAGGCCGATGGCGACCTGCCGCCGACGGCCAGGGCCGATGCCCTCGCGGCATTCGTGATGGCCGTCTCGCACGGCATGGCGGTGCAGGCCAAGGCCGGCTTCTGCCGCGACATGCTGGAGGCCGTTGTCGAGCAGGCGCTGTCCGCGTGGCCCGCCGCTCCAGGACGAGGCCGAGCGGCCGCCAGGTCCGCCCCGGGCCGCGCCGAGCGCCGGGACGGTGGCCGTGATGCCGCCCATCGCGGCGGAGGGGATCCGCGCCCTTAGGCGCTAACTTGAAGAGCAGGCCGGCGGTGGCCGGCGTCCCAACAGCGGCACGATGGAGCCAACTCACCTTCCGCCGACGGCCCGGCCTAGCCCGCAGGAACTAGCCTCTCCGGCATCGATGGCACGGAGAGAACATTGTCAGAACTGGCCACCGCCGCCCTGATCCGCAAGCGCGCTGAGCTGGCCGGCGAGATCGAGGCCCAGGCCGCCACGCTATCGCAGCTCCGGGCCGACCTGGCGCACCTGGACGCCGCGATCCGCATCATGAGCCCGGACACCGACCCCGAGGCGATCCGGCCGAAGAAGCCTGGCCGCAACGGCTGCGACTGGTTCGGGCGCGGTGAGCTGGCCAGGATGGTGCTCGACGTGCTGCGGGAGGCGCAGGGGCCGCTAGGGCATGCCGAGATCGCGCGGGCCATTATGGAGCGCAAGGGGCTGCCGGTGGGCGATGCGGTGGCCGTCAAGCGGGTGGCGGGGATGATGAAGGGTGCGATGCGTAGGCGGGCAGCGGGAGCGGCGGATCGCCCGTTGACTAGATCGGCCTAACGCGTAAGGCTCCAGCGCCTCGCCCTCAGCGAAACCATAAGAGGAGGCGAGCATGGCGAAAAATACTGCGCAGATTACGTGCATCAACAAAAGCGACAGGCAAAACCCACATGAGCGCATCACCCATGTCGGGGGTTACGGTAATGGTCGCTGGAAGATAACCCAAAGGGATGCCATTACTCATATAGAAAGCGGAGAATGGGATTTTTGGGTCAGCGTTAATGGCCAGTCCATTTGGGTCATTGTAGCGGAAAGCCGCTATGGCAACAAATACCTCAAGACACAGAATGACGGGGAGCAGCCGAACAATCTGCTTTCCCTTCCGGAGTGCCCGTAGCTGGACCCGTAGGGGTGGCGGTCATCATATCGAATGGCTGGCGGAAGGCGTCGGGGTCCAGCGCCCACAACAGCGCCTGCTACGCAGCGTATAGGTGATCGTATCGGTCGGTGCCATGGGCTTGGCGCACAGCGCCACCGGTACGGTCAAGCTCTCTCTGGATGAAGCTCATTGGCCAGAACTTACCATCGATCCGCGATAGCTGTCATCATAATCATTTATTCTAGATTCAGCGATATCGATAACCCTATCCTAAACGCAAATGCCCAGCACGGTATAGATGCCCCACCGGTTGCTGCAGAAGGCGCGGAGCGGACCGGCGCGGCAAGCCGGACGGCGACCGTGCCACGTTCCTGCTGGCGGAGAAGCGGGTCGATCGCCATCTGCGGCGGGACGAGGGCCGGATCGTCGAGCGCATGACGCTGGGC
>JAPJRA010000325.1:0-4760 GCA_030824835.1 Geminicoccaceae bacterium
GCTCGAGGACGCCCTGAGCGAGCCGCTGCGTGCCGATGGCTTTCCCTCGCGGCTCGAGCCGGGCTGAGCCACCGGCTAGGCTACCGGCTGTCCTGCTTCCTCGTCGAGATGCGGGCTCGACTGCACGAGTTCGACAAAGCTCCGCTTGATATGCGTCAGCTCTTCCTCCGTCAGATCCTCGCAGTCGAGTTCGCACGGTAGCCCAAGCGTCGGCAGATCGCGCTTGACAGGCGATGCGCGCATGCATTTTACTAAACTCAATTAAACTAAACTCGACGGTCGCGCCGCTCTGGGTGGCCGGTGCCGATGTGCTCCGCAAAGGCTGGGAGGCTAATCATGCGGGTATTCGAGACGTTGCTGGCAGGCTGTGCTGCCGCGGTGGCGATTGCCGGCGCTGCCCCTGCCCAGGCCCAGGACAAGTCCCTGACGCTGTGTTGGGCGGCCTGGGACCCGGCCAATGCTCTGGTCGAGCTCGGCAAGGACTTTACGGCCAAGACCGGCATCGAGATGAAATACGAGTTCGTGCCGTGGCCCAATTTCGCCGACCGTATGCTGAACGAACTCAATTCCAAGGGTCAGCTGTGCGACTTGATGATTGGCGACAGTCAGTGGCTGGGTGGATCGGCCACCAACGGTCATTACGTCAAATTGAATGATTTCTTCGACAAGAACAACATCAAGATGAGTGATTTTCTTGATGCTACGGTCTATTCATATTCCACTTGGCCGAAGGGCCAGCCGGAATATTGGGCGCTGCCGGCGATGGGGGACGCGTTGGGCTGGGTCTATCGCAAGGACTGGTTCGCCAAGCCCGAATTACAGGCCGAATTCAAGCAGAAGTATGGCCGTGACCTCGCCCCGCCCGCCACCTGGACCGAGCTCAAGCAGGTGGCCGAGTTCTTCCAGAACCGCGAGATCGACGGCAAGAAGGTCTACGGTGCCGCCATCTTCACCGAGCGCGGCTCGGAAGGCATCACCATGGGCGTGACGGCTGCGCTCTATTCCTGGGGCGTCCAGTACGAGGACCCGAACAAGCCCTATCAGATGGACGGCTTCGTGAACTCGAAGGCAGCCGTCGAGGCGCTCGAGTTCTACAAGAGCCTTTATGACTGCTGCACGCCGCCCGGCTATTCGAACAGCTACATGCAGGAGAACCTCGACGCCTTCAAATCGGGCCAGGTTGCCCTGATGATGAACTGGTTCGCCTTCTTCCCGGGCCTGTACAAGGATCCGGTGGTCGGCGGCGACAAGATCGGCTTCTTCGTCAACCCGAAGCAGAACGTCGAGGCCAGCACGCTGGGTGGGCAGGGCATCTCCGTGGTGGCCTACTCGGAGAAACAGGACGAGGCGCTCGAATACATCAAATGGTTCGCCGAGCCCGAGGTTCAGAAGAAATGGTGGTCGCTGGGCGGCTACTCGTGCTCGAAGGCCGTGCTGCTTGATCCGGGCTTCCCCGCCACCGCGCCGTTCGCCGCCGACTTCCTGAAGGCCATGTCGGGGGTGAAGGATTTCTGGCAGGAGCCGGCCTACGCCCAGCTGCTCCTGTCGATGCAAAAGCGGGTCCATGACTATGTCGTGGCCGGCCAAGGCACGCCGCAGCAGGCGGTGGATCTGCTGCTCGAGGATTGGACCGAAGTGTTCGAGGACGAAGGCAAGCTTTAGCCTCGACCCGGTCCTTGGATCTACCTCCCCGGTCTTCCCCCCCGGCCGGGGAGGTAACCATCGCAACATCCGCCTGGCGATCGGTTTCTTATGAACGAAGCTACCAGCAGCATCCCCAACCTTGCCGAGCGGGCCGCGGATCTGACGCCGCCGGTCGTGGGGGCGCGCCTGCGCGGCCTGTCGGACCGCGCCATCGCCTGGCTGTTCATCACGCCTACGATCGCACTTCTGCTGGCGATCAACATCTTTCCGCTGATCTGGACCGTCCGCCTGTCGTTCACGAATTTCCGCGCCAACCGGCCGAACGAGCCCATCGCCTGGGTCGGCCTGCGCAACTATGAGCGGGTCCTGACCGATCCCGACATCTGGCACAACATGCAGGTCACGGCGCATTTCGTGCTGTGGACCATCGCCATCCAGACGCTGATCGGCTTCACCCTGGCCTATCTGGTCAACCAGCGCTTCCGCAGCCACGGCTTCTGGACGACGGCGATTCTCTTGCCGATGATGCTGTCGCCGGCCGTGGTCGGCAATTTCTGGACCTTTCTCTACCAACCGCAGATCGGCCTCTTCAACTACTTCATCTCGTTTTTCACCGGCATCGACCCGTCCTCGTTCCAGATGATCGGCGACGTCAACCTGGCGCCCTGGTCGATCATCATCGTCGATACCTGGATGTGGGCACCTTACGTCATGTTGATCTGCCTTGCCGGGCTGCGCTCGATCCCGGATTACATCTACGAGGCCGCCGAGGTCGACCGCGCCTCGCCGTGGCGCCAGTTCTGGTCGATCACGCTACCGATGGTGCTGCCGTTCATCATGCTGGCCGTACTGTTCCGGGCGATCGAGAACTTCAAGATGTTTGATCTCGTGGTCCAGCTGACTTCGGGCGGCCCCGGTTCGATCACCGAGCTGAGCTCGATCAACCTGAAGCGCGAGGCGTTCGAGAAGTGGCGTACCGGCTACGCCAGCGCCTTCGCGATCGTGCTGTTCGTCACAGTGTTCGCCGCAGCCAACATCTACGTCAAGGCCCTCAACTCGGTGAAGAACCGATGAGCGCTTCCACCACCGCCCATTCGATCGTCGAGCCGACCCCGCGCGCCCGCCTGCTGGCCGGGGTGATCGTGATCGGCTATGCCCTGGTCTCGCTGCTGCCCCTGCTGTGGATCTTCGCCACCGGCTTCAAGACGCCGGCCGATTCGATCTCCTATCCGCCGAAGCTGGTCTTCAGCCCGACGCTCGAAGGCTATGTGAACGTCTTCACCACCCGCTCACGGCAGACGCCCGAGTACATGGCCTCTCTGCCGGCGCCGGAGACTTGGTACGACGAGCTCGTGCGCTCGCGGAACATGGTGATCGCCGGCCCGTCCAAGTTCGGCCAGCGGTTCGTCAACTCCGTGGTGGTGGGCTTCGGCTCCACGATCCTGTCCGTGTTCCTCGGCACGCTGGCGGCCTATGCCTTCTCGCGCTTCCGGGTGCCCGGCAAGGACGATCTCCTCTTCTTCATCCTGTCGACCCGATTCATGCCGCCGATCGCGGTGGCCATCCCGATCTTCTTGATGTACCGGACGCTCGGCCTGTCCGACACTTGGCTCGGCCTCATCCTGCTCTATACGGCGGTCAACGTCAGCCTTGCCGTCTGGCTGCTCAAGGGCTTCATCGACGAGATCCCGCGCGAGTACGAGGAGGCCGCCATGATCGACGGTTACTCGCGGCTGGAGGCCTTCGTGAAGGTGGTGCTGCCCCAGGCCGCCACCGGCATCGCCGCCACCGCCATCTTCTGCCTGATCTTCGCCTGGAACGAGTATGCCTTCGCCGTGCTGCTGACCTCGGGCAACGCGCAGACCGCCCCGCCTTTCATCCCCACCATCATCGGCGAGGGCGGCCTGGACTGGCCCGCCGTCGGCGCCGGGACGACTTTGTTCCTGCTGCCGATCCTCGTCTTCACCGTGCTGCTGCGCAAGCACCTGCTCCGCGGCATCACCTTCGGCGCGGTGCGCAAATGAGCCGGCGCCTGTTCCGCCGCGGCCCTTGGGAGAATGCCGCCACGGGCGTCATCACGCTGGGCGTGGTGATGCTGATGCAGCCGCTGGCCCTGGCCCTGTTCACCTGGAGCTTCCCGGTGATCCTCGCCGGCACCTTGATGTTCATCGTCGTCAGCCATTTCCCGGATTGACCCGACATGGCCCAGATCCGGCTCACCAACCTGCACAAGGCGTTCAGCGACTTCGTCGCCGTCCGCAACAGCAATCTCACCATCGAGGACGGCAGCTTCTTCGTCCTGCTGGGCCCGTCGGGCTGCGGCAAGACCACGACGCTGCGGATGATCGCCGGGCTGGAGCTGCCGACCTCGGGCGAGATCCGGCTCGACGGCGAGGACGTGACCTTCAAGCGTGCCCGGCAGCGGGACATCGCCTTCGTCTTCCAGCTCTTTGCGCTCTACCCGCACATGAACGTGCGCCGCAACATCGGCTTCCCGCTGCGCGCGCAAGGCGTGGCGCGTGCCGAGATCCGCCGCCGGGTCGAGGAGACGGCCAGGCTGCTGCGCATCGACCATCTGCTCGACCGTCCGGTGGGCGGCCTGGCCGGTGGCGACCGACAACGGGTGGCGTTGGGCCGGGCCATCGTCCGCCGACCGAAGGCCTTCCTGATGGACGAGCCCCTGGGCACGCTCGATGCCGCCTTTCGCGAGCTGATGTGCGAGGAGCTGCGTGGGCTGCACAACCGCATCGGCGCCACCACGGTCTACGTCACCCACGACCAGATCGAGGCCATGGCGATGGCCGACGTGATCGCCGTGATGAGCAAGGGCGACGTGCTGCAGGTGGGCTCGCCGTTCGAGATCTACCATCGTCCGCGCAGCATGTTCGTCGCCCAGTTCATCGGCAGCCCGGCCATGAACTTCCTCGACTGCGCGGGCCGGGTCGGGCCAGGAGTCGAGGCCGTAGCCCTCTGCGGCCAGCCGGTGCCGATGCCGCCGCTGCGGGCCGGCGCCAGTCAGGAGCGTCTGGTCCTGGGCGTGCGGCCGGAGCATGTCCGCCTCGCGGACGACAGCCCCGTCAGAGGCGAGGTGTTCGGGGTCGAGTACATGGGAGCAC
>JAPJRA010000325.1:4770-5233 GCA_030824835.1 Geminicoccaceae bacterium
TGGGAGCACGGCAGGTCATCACCGTCGACACCGCCGCCGGTCGGCTTCGCCTGCGCACCGCCAACAGCCAGACCGCCACCGTCGGCGAGCATGTCGGCCTCGCGTTCGATCCGGGCCAGATCATCCTGTTCGACCCGGCAAGCGAGCGGGCGCTGCCCTCGGCGCTGTTCGAGCCGGAGGCCGGGCATGGCTGAGGTCCGTCTCGAAGGGGTGACCAAGGCGTTCGGCGACACGGTGGCCGTCGACCGTCTGGACCTCGATATCCGCGACGGCGAGTTCATGGTACTGCTCGGCCCCACCGGCGCCGGCAAGACCACGACCCTGCGGCTGGTCGCTGGCCTTGAGCGGCCGGATCGCGGCCGGATCTCGATCGCCGGCGCCGATGTGACCGCCGACCCGCCCGCCGCCCGCGACATCGCCATGGTGTTCCAGCAGTTCTCGCTCTATCCGCACTACTCCGTGT